>NZ_FQYM01000045.1 GCF_900141705.1 Fibrobacter sp. UWP2 | reverse complement strand
TTGCTTGGTGTTTTTTTGCTGAACCAAATTTACAAGTTGGAGACCACCTTTTTCTTTTTGGTTGCAGAAATTTCAACTAACTTTGGGGCATCTTCATATCTCTCATTGTTTGTCGATGATGAATACTGTGGCTCGAAGGCTGTCAATTATTATGAAAACGGCAATATTCACCGTGAAATGGAAATGGATAGGGGAATGCCTGATGGAGTGCAGATAGAGTATCATGAAAATGGAACTGTTGCATTTAGGTTGAATTACAGGCGCGGCATGCCCATAGATGGAGAGTATGAAATATATGATGAGTATGGGAACTATGATGGAATGTGCGAATGTAAAAATGGCCATGCCTTTCTTTACGATGTAGTTGGAAATCTTGTAGAACATTGGGCTATATATCGTGGTCTAAGAAACGGGCTTAGCGAATTTTTAATCCCTGAAAAAAGAATACTTTATTGTTTTGAAGGGAAAACCTGTGAATCCTTAGAAGATTTTCTTGAAAAAACTTTCGACAAACTGGCCGAAAGATGGCTGTCACGTTTTTCGCAATCCTCTCAAGAATCGGTCAAAAATTCTTATAGAGACTTGTTCAGACAGGCCTACTATTTGGCCAAGCCGGATTCCCTAAATTCGCTGGAAGCACCTCGTGAAGAACTGGAACGCTGCAATTTTAGTGAAATTTCTAACGAGCGCTATGCTGACTATGTCGCAAGGGAATTTTCGTTGCGTCTTGGCCTTGCCTCTGGAGGAGAGGAAGAGCGAAGATTGGCAGTGGCCTTAAAGAGGCTGCTAAGGCCTTGTTCTAGTGCGAACCGCTGAAAATCCAAGGGTGAGTTAGGCTTGCCTTTTCCGTAAAAAAAATATATATTAGTGATGGAGGCCCCTATGGAAATGACAACAGTGCAGCTTAAGGTTCCCGTGGCTATGGAACCGTATATTGCTACGAAGCCAGATGGCGAACTTGTCCAGTTGGCCTTGTTGTTGCATCCGTTCGTGAAGAACGAGACCATTTCGCATGGTCGTGCCGCAGAAATTCTCGGTATCACGAAGTGGCAACTTATCGAACTTTACGCCAAAGAGGGTTTTGCCTATTTCGACATGGATTGGAGCGAGGTGGAAGAGGATGTGGCGACTTATGAACGCCTGAAAGCCAAAGAGGCCGCACAGGTATGATTGTCGTCTCCGATACCACGCCGCTAATTTCCCTCCTAAAAATTCGACGCCTTGATTTGCTGGAAAGCCTTTTTGGGGCTGTCCATATTCCGCAGGGCGTTTTCGACGAACTGACTGCCAACCCTGATTTTGCGGAAGAGGCGTCCGAAATCCAGGAATGCGAATTCATCAGGATTCAGGATGTCAACCCACAAGAAGTGTCCCTTTTTAGGAGAACAACTGGGCTTGACCTTGGCGAGAGCGAGGCGCTAGTCCTTACCGACAGGTTGAAAGCCGACCTGTTGCTCGTGGACGAGATACGCGCGAGACATGTCGCAAAGTCCATCGGTTTCAACATAATGGGAACGATTGGCATTTTTAGTGCTGCCTACAAAGAAGGGTTCCTTTCTGCCGATGAAATCCGTGAGGCAGTGGAAATCCTGCGTTCCAGCGGCCGGCATATTGGCGAGCGACTTTTCAAGAAGTTGCTCGAATCTCTGTAAATATGAATGAAAGGCGGTTCCTGCCGCATTTGCGTTAGGGATAGTGACCCTTGGGGACAAGACCCGCGCAGCGGGGCTTGGTTCTGGGAGGTGAGCGGCAAGCGTAAGCGAAGCCGATTGCCCCCAGAATATAGCCCGACCCACACGGTAGTGTGGGGAACGCCCAAAAGAAGACGATGGAACCGAATACAATGGTTACTCTCGCTACCGTGAGCCAGAAAGCGACTCAGCGTAAGCGAGTCGTGCTGGCGAGAGAACAACCAAAGGTTGTTCGGTCATTATAGGGGTGCTGCTGCCGCTCTCGGCATTTCGGCAATGGGCTCCGCCCTTGGTTGCGGAACGGCTGGTATGTCCGCCATCACCATGTGGAAGAAGGCTTATGCCCAGGGCAAGTCGGCACTCTTCACCTTGCTGGTGTTCGTGGGTGCCCCGATTTCCCAGACGATTTACGGCATGCTCTTGATGAACTTCATCCTGAGCAAGGCTGCTGAATCCGGCTTTACCAACTGGGGCGGCTGCCTCGGCGCCGGTATCTTCGGCGGTCTCGGCATGATGGCTTCTGCCTGGTACCAGGGCAAGTCCGCGGCCGTGGCCTGCGACGCCCTCGGTGAAACCGGCAAGGGCATGGTGAACTACCTGATGGTGCTCGGTATCGTGGAAACCGTGGCCCTGTTCGTTCTCGTGTTCTCCATGATGGTGCTCTAATCCAGCGAGGTAACACGTATGGATCAAGCTCAACTTTTAACGCTCGCGAAACTCGGCGCGGTGGCGGCCCTGGGCCTTGCCGCGGTGGGTTCTGCGCTGGGCTGCGGGACTGCCGGCATGGCAGCCATCGGGGCCTGGAAGAAGGCGTATCTCAAGGGTAAGAACGCGCTGTTTACGCTGCTCATCTTCGTGGGCGCGCCGATTGCGCAGACAATCTACGGCATGTTGCTGATGATGTACATCCTGAACAAGTCCCAGGCGGCCCCGGCCAACTGGGCTGCATACCTGGGTGTGGGCATCTTCGGTGGCATCGGCATGATGGCATCTGCCTGGTACGTGGGTAAGTCCGCTGCGGACGCCTGCAACGCCCTCGGCGAAACCGGCAAGGGCCTGGTGAACTACCTGATGGTGCTCGGTGTCGGCGAAACCGGGTTCGTCTTTTTGCTAGGTTTTGGCAAATTTTTCTATCTTTGGCACAGCTATGTTGACGTCGTTGGCGTTTATTTTTTTGCTGGGGCTCCTCCTGGGCAACCTTTTTACAAGGCTAAAACTCCCCGGAATCCTTGGCATGATGCTTACGGGCATTATACTTGGACCGCATGCGCTCGACCTGCTTAGGCCTGCTTTTTTGAACATATCGGCGGACTTGCGGCAACTTGCCCTCGTCATCATCTTGACTCGTGCTGGTCTTACGTTCAATATCCAAGAATTCAAGCGAATTGGCCGGCCGGCGCTCATGATGTGCTTTGTACCGGCGACGGTCGAGATTGTGGGCGTAGTGGTGCTTGCACCCATATTCATGGGCGTCACCTATTGGGAGGCTGCCCTCATGGGTTCGACTATTGCCGCGGTATCGCCCGCGGTGGTGGTACCGCGGATGCTTCGCATGCGCGACGAGCGCCGTGGCGTCAAAAAGGGCATTCCACAGATGCTTTTGGCGGGGGCGTCCCTCGACGACGTTTACGTGTTGGTGTCTTTCGCTGCCTTCCTCGCCCTTTTGAAGGGGGAGGAGGTCACGGCTTCGAGCTTCATGGCGGTTCCCGTCTCGATTGGCCTTGGGGGATTGGTTGGTATTGCCTGCGGGCTGTCCCTTGTCTGGTTTTTCAAAAAAAAGCACATGCGTGACACCGTGAAGGTGCTCATTATCTTCAGTTTCGCGTTCCTTCTGAACGAGCTAGAGCACGACATCGCGCACATTGTGCCCTTTAGCGGGATGATTGCCGTTGTCGCGATTGCGGCGTGCATCAATGCGAAGCACCCGGACCTCGCAAAGCGTATCTCGGGCAAGTTCAGCAAGTTCTGGGTCGCGGCGGAGATTATCCTCTTTGTGCTGGTGGGGAGCGCCCTGGATGTAAAATACGCCTTTACGGCGGGTGTCGGCGCGATTGCCGTGGTGTTCGGAGCCATGTTCTTCCGCATGGGAGGCGTACTCATGAGTGTCGCCAAGAGTGAGTTCAACAAGAAGGAATGCCTGTTCTGCATGCTGGCGTATACGCCCAAGGCGACTGTGCAGGCGGCAATTGGCGGGGTGCCGCTCAGTTATGGGCTTGCCTGCGGCAACAACGTGCTCACGCTCGCCGCGATATCGATCATGATTACAGCCCCGATTGGCGCGATTCTCATTGACAACACATACAAGAGGCTTGTCGAGAAAGACTCGAACTGAGCCGAAGGCTTACTCTTAGTACGGAAAATTTTAAGAGCAGCGGAGCACTTGGCCCGGGCGAATCATGTTCCCCTTGAGGCCGTTCAGCTTTTTGAGCTTGGTAATGGATATCCCGTAACGTCGGGCGATTTTGCCTAGGCAGTCGCCTCGGCGCACCTTGTAGTAGCGGTGTTTGGCGAGTTCCTTTTGGTACTCGTCTTCTTTTGCCTGGAGGATGGCGGGGTCGATGACGGCGACCACATTGTCGTAGGTGCCCTCGGTAAAGTTGAAAACCGTGGCGGGGTCGATGTAGATGCCGTGGTAACGCATCTCGAAGTGCAGGTGGGCACCGAAGGAACGTCCGGTGTTGCCCCCAATGCCGAGAGTGTCGCCGGCCTGTAGGGTGTCGCCCACATTCACGGTCCATTTGGCGAGGTGGGCGTAGAGTGTGGTGAGGCCGTTCCCGTGGTCAATAATCACGTACTTGCCGTAGCCCTTGCGGCGACCCTGGTTGCGGACTTTGGTGACGACGCCTGCGAAGGCGGCGCGAATGGTTCGGTCTTCGCCGTGGCAAAGCCCCAGATCCACGCCACGGTGCATGCGGTAGGTGCGAATGCCGTATGGACCAGCGATTCGGCGGCTCTCGGAGGGCATGTAGGCGGTGGTCATGTCGAGGTTGAGCGACTGAATGACGCTGTCGGCAGAGGTGGAGTCGGCGGCTGCCATGTCGGCGGCGAGCTCGGCGTCGGCCTCTTCCTGGGTCATTTCGGTGGTGTCTTCGGCGGCCTCGGCGCTATCGGCTTCGGCAAGTTCTTCGGAATTACCCGCGTCATTGGCGTCGCGTGCGCTGTCGCCCGAAAATTCGCTTTCGGTGATGATTTCGGGCTTTGGCTCTTCTGCCACGTTGTCGCCCTGGGCAAAAATCGCCAAGGGTAGGGCAAGCGTTATAAAAAGGGTCTTAAAATTCATGGGCGGTAATGGGTTCAAGATAGATATTGCGCCCGGTTCTGTCAACAATCGTTTGCTTTCGTTTTTACTATCTTTGCCCCCGTCAGGGCCTACCATCCAGGTAGGTTCCTAGTCCGGCTGGAATAAGCCGATAAAGGATTATAAAATGGCAAAGAAAGTTCAGGATGCCCTCAAGGACATCATCTCCCTCTGCAAGCGCCGCGGTTTCATTTTCCCCGGCTCCGAAATTTACGACGGCCTCGCCAACACTTGGGACTACGGTCCGTATGGCGTGGAACTCAAGCGCAACATCAAGAACCTCTGGTGGAAAAAGTTCGTGACCAGCCGCCAGGACGTGCTCGGTCTCGACAGCTCTATTCTTTTGAACCCCCGCGTTTGGAAGGCCTCCGGCCACGTGGGCAACTTCTCTGACCCTCTGGTCGACTGCCTCGCTTGCCACGAACGTTTCCGTGCCGACCAGCTCTTGGAAGACAAGCTCGGCGAAGGCTGCTGCGCCGGCAAGAACTTTGACGAAGTCCACCAGATGATGATGGACAACAAGATCGAATGCCCGACCTGCGGCAAGACCGATTGGACCAAGCCCCGCGCATTCAACCTGATGTTCCAGACCGAAATCGGCGTGATCGAAGGCGAAGGCAACAAGGTGTACCTCCGTCCGGAAACGGCCCAGGGTATCTTCGTTGACTTCAAGAACATTGTCGACAACGTTCGCCCGCGCATTCCGTTCGGTGTGGGCCAGATCGGTAAGAGCTTCCGTAACGAAATCACTCCGGGTAACTTCATCTTCCGTACCCGCGAATTCGAACAGATGGAACTCGAATTCTTCTGCGAACCGGGCACCGAACTTGACTGGTACAACTTCTGGCGCAAGTACTGCTTCGACTGGCTCGTGAACGACCTCGGCGTGAACAAGGAAAAGCTCCGCCTCCGCGAACATGCCAAGGAAGAACTTTCCCACTACTCCAACGGTACCACCGACGTCGAATACGAATTCCCGTTCGGCTGGGGCGAACTCTGGGGTATCGCCAGCCGTACGAACTACGACTTGACGCAGCACCAGAACGAATCCAAGGTCAAGCAGGAATACATTGACCCGGTGCAGAACAAGCGCTACATCCCGTACGTTGTGGAACCGTCCCTCGGTGTGGAACGCCTGCTCCTCGTGCTCCTCTGCGACGCCTACGACGTGGAAAAGCTCGAAAACGACGAACGTACCGTGCTCCACTTCGACCCGAAGATTGCTCCGGTGAAGGTCGCCGTGCTCCCGCTCGTGAAGAAGGGCCAGGTGAAGGCCAAGGCCGAAGAACTCTACCAGAAGCTCCTCAACCGCTGGAACGTGGAATACGACGAAACGCAGTCCATCGGTAAGCGCTACCGCCGTCAGGACGAACTCGGCACGCCGTTCTGCGTGACCGTCGACTTCGACACTGTGGGCGAGGGTGAATCCGATCCGGCAAAGCTCGGCTTCGTGACCGTCCGCGAACGCGACTCCATGAAGCAGGAACTGGTGAAGATCGACGAACTCGAAGCTTACCTCTCTGCTAAGCTCGGCTGCTAGTATTAGCGGCTCAGCCGCGACCAAAAGACGCTCCTTCGGGGGCGTTTTTTATCTTTTTATTTATAATATTTTATATTAAAGCTTATTAGGGTTTTGTTTCAAGGAGTTTTTATGAATTTCAAGGGCTTTCTGCTCACAGTACCGGCACTAATGCTTTGCGTTTCTTGCGGCGACAATGGGAGCTATGACGACGATATCGCCTTCGGACCCCAAGTCAACATAGTGCTTAAAGACGGCAAGTTTACGGACGAACGCGACGGCAAGACTTATTCTGTGGTCAAAATCGGCTCGGACTACTGGATGGCCGAGAACCTCCGCTATGTGGACAGTTCCAAAACTCCGAACTTGAAGGGCGGCATTTGGTGCTACGAAAATTCCAAAGACAGCTGCGCCAAGTACGGTCCCTTGTATTCGTGGACGGCGGCCATGAACATCGAAAAAAAGTACGTTACAGAAGCGTACGGTAACTCCAACAGCAAAGTGACCGGCATTTGCCCCGAAGGGTGGCGCTTGCCCACTTCGCGCGACTGGCAGCAAGTGCTTTCGGCCACCCAAAACAACATGGGGGTCCAGACTGGGGTAGGTATTAAGACTGTAGAAGGCTGGGAAGTCTCGGATTCGGCCAGCAAGCCCACCAACCGTTTCGGCTTTTATGGCATGCCCGCAGGCCGCCGCAACAGCGAGAACGGCGAATTCATGAGCACCGGCAAATACGCCTTCTTTTGGTCTTCCGTCGAAAAGGACGACGGGACCAGCATTGGCTACGCCCTCCGCTACGATTCCGACTACTTGAGCGACGGCTTTTATTACAAGGACCACGGCATGTCGGTGCGTTGCATGCAGACGCCTCAATACTTGACCATTGAAGGGGATCTGGATTCTGCCTTCCTGGACGAGATTCCCTTTGAGTACGGTACGCTGGAATACCAGGGGACTGAATACAAAACGATCCGCATAGGCGAGCAGAACTGGATGGCCGAGAACATGGCCTACGACGTGGAAGGGAGCTGGTGCTACAACGACGATACCACCATCTGCAAAAAGTTTGGCCGGCTCTACAGCTACGAGCAGGCTTCCGAAGTGTGCCCCGAAGGCTGGCACCTTCCCTCGGCGGCGGAATTCCAGGCTTTGCAAAACGCCGTCTTTTACGGCAGCGCCCTCCGTTCCCGTGAAGAATGGAGCGATAAGGGGAGCCAGGGCTGGAACCTGTGGGGCTTTAACGCTTACCCGGCAGGCGGCCGTGAATCGGGAGACTACTTTGACAAGTCCCTCAGCTCATACATGTGGACTGCAGACAAGTCGGTGTTCTGGCTGCGTTATTATAGCGAAGAAATCCAGTTCATGCCCAAGGACAACAAGACCGCTTTTTCTGTGCGTTGCCTAGAAGACTAGCAGACCATTTTAAGAATAAACTATATTATGGCTATGATAAAGTTTTTTGCACTCTCTATTACGGCCATTTTTTATGTGGCCTGCAACTCGGAGCTGGGGTACGACCCCAGCGATCGCTATAGCGATAAGGCAGTCGATTTCATTGTAGATGATCTGTCGTATAACGGGCCCAAATGCAATTCGTCTTCGGAAGGGGACGTATTCTATGTAGAAAGTAATTCCACCGTATACGCCTGCATCGACGAGAAGTGGACAAAAATGAGGGAACTCAAGACGGACGAGGAAATCGATGAGGAACTCGCCGATGCGGTCCAATACAAATCGGGTGAACCCGCAAAACGCAAAATCCCCTCTGTCGACTACAGGGAGTCCAGCTTCACGGATGCTCGCAATGGCCGCACTTACAAGACGACCATTGTAGACGGCATAGAATGGATGGCCGAGAACCTGGATTATGACGATGGCAACAGCATGGTCTCTTCTCTGTGCTCCCGTTCTTTTGGGGAGGCCAACTGCCGCTTGTACAAAGTGACGTACGGTAGCGCTTTAGGTAGCAGTTCTTTGAACGATGTTTGCCCCGATGGCTTCCGTCTCCCAAGCGATAGGGAATGGGAATCCCTTTTTGAAATCCTGGGTGGGGAATACACGGCCGGGAAAATGCTGAAGGCGGTCTCCTCCGAAACAAACAGGGAATTTGGCGGGATGGACCTCGTTAAATTTTCGGCGCTTCCCGCAGGCGGTTATATCAGTGGTTACGAAACTTCTGTTGGCGAACGCGCCATGTTCAGGACATACGATGCGCAGTCTATTGCCATAATGAATACCAGCGACTGGGCGGGCGTTGTTTCTGACATCTCGTACGAGGAGTCGGCGACTAGCACAGTCTTTAAAGGTATTGACAGCCGCGACTATTACTCCATCCGCTGCATGAGGTATCGTTAATGAAAAGAGCAGCCTTGATTTTTGTGGTGCTTACCTCCCTTATGCTTGCGGGTTGCGGCTCCAGCGCCAATCTGGTCATGATTACGTACGACCACTTTGAACCGCTCTCCAAAGAAGATAAGCTCTTGATTGTGGACGCCACCGTGGTGCCCGTGACCCCCACGAACAGCGTGCCCATAGCAACCATTACGACCAATCCCGAGACTCAATGCTCGGTCGAGGCCGCCATGGATTTTTTGGTGGTGAAGGCCCGCGAGCTGGGCGCCAACGTGCTTTTTGTAAAAAAACTGCAGAACATGACGGTCTACCGTTCGTACGGCGTATACGGCGGTACCATGAAAAAGTGCGAAGCCTTTGTGGCCGATTTCCTGTATGTCAAACCTGAACCGTCCAATGAGCAATAAGGAGCGAAAATGAAAAAGATTGTTTTTGCACCGCTCCTGATTCTGCTTGCAGCAGTCGCCTTTGCCCAGGGCGCATCGCCAAAGGATTTCAGCGATTTTGAACAGAGCCTGATGGGCGAAAAAGCCGCGTCGGAGGCTCCCGACAGCGCTTCGACGGTAGATTCGTCCAGCACAACGGACGATTTTGAAAAAACTCTGGAAAGCAGACCCTCGGAACGGGAGCCTATATACATTGCCCGTGAGGAGTTGCTGGAACGGATCAAGCGGAAGGATTCCGCGGCTATCCGTGAGCAAATCGAGTCCATTGACGCCCTGGCGACCCGCGACTTGAACCCCCTTTCCGACATCGAAAAGGAGTGCGCCTACATGGAAGCAGGCATGTACAGCGACTACCTGGAACTTTTGATATCGCATTACCAGACGGCTTACGATTCCTCTAAGTTCAGCCGCGATGTCAAATACGTCCTTGACGACAAGGACGCCCTCGGCTTGTTCGTGATCGAAAAGGTCAAGGGGCAAAGCTCCGACAAGAATTACTACTACGACATCAAGGACCAAATCGAGAGTTCCGGCTTGACGGACCAGCAAAAGAAAAAAATCAAGATTTTGGTCTTGCTTCGTGACGTTTACCGCCTGCAAGGCGTTGCCGACACCTTGAAAAAGGATGCGGAAGCCTACCTGCAGCAATATCCTGACGACCCGGACGCCGAATGGCTCAAAAACAACGTTTACGAGCCGGTGGAGAGGGCGGACTTGTTTAGCTTCATGCTCAAGATGAGGAAGAAGAACAAGGAGCACGTGATTCAAGAAAAACTCTACACCGGAGGTATTGGCCTCAACATTCTGGTCCCAGACATCATCGGGATCAGCTTTGGCATGGACGACCTTTACCGCAGTGACCTTTTTGAACCTTCCGCCGACATGATCAACGCGGAACTCTACATTCAAATCAGCCGCCTTGCGCTGCTTGCCGAAATTGTGAGCCCGGGCATTGACGGTTTTTGGGGCTACGGTCTTGGAGCCGGCTTTGTGGTCTACGACAGCCGCAATTTCAAGGTAAGGCCCTATGTGGGCATCAGCATCCCTTATACCCAAATGGAAATCAAGGAAGACATTCCGCAGTTTGATTACAATAAAGGCGACATTGAGGAGGATTCTGAGGGCGATTTCAACGCCTATATTTTGGGCGTGAACCTGGACGTGAAACTGGGCACGCCCTACCTGTTCCTCTCCGACAGAAAACTCGTCACTTTTGCCGTTGTCACCAAGATGGGGCTTTCGTACGTGAACGTAGACAACCGTTTTGCCAAAGGTAGCGGCGTCTCCCTGTTTGCAAACATTGGCTTTGGCGTTTACTTCTGGTAGTTTATGAAACGATTGATTGTTTTATTGCTTTTGCTGGTGGGCGTTGCCACAGCAGACAGCAACGTCTCTAAAAAGGAGCTCTACTCCCGTGCCCGCGACGTGCTCAAGGAATCCCTCGAGAACGGCGATACCGCCAAGGGCGCCCAGGCGTTTGAATACCTAAGGGCGAACATCGAGAACGGGGCTCCGCTCATCGCATTCGAGGAGTACCTTGTCAGCATGGAGCTGGGACGCTACGAGGAGGGCATCAAGCTTTACGCAGGCATTCGCAAAATCATGTTGGATTCCTCCGCGACGGTCCCCAAGGAAACCCGTGCCTCGGCCGACGACGCTCTAAACCGCTACCTCTACAGGAACCTCTCGCCGTACACAAAGCAGGTGGCAGACTCGCTCTACGCCCGGGTCGAGGCCTCCGATATCTCAAAGGAGTACAAGGACCTGTACCGGACCATGCTGTACTCGGAACTGGTCTTGGGCATAGAGACGTTCAACTACAAAGGAGGCAAAATCGCCTTCAAGGTTGTGCGCGACACCACCTGTGCCGAGGAATTTTTGACCTACGCGAAGGACTTTACGGCGCACAACTCCCTCTCGGAGCACGCATTCTACCTCAAGGAGCAGGTCATTCCGCCGCTGCAAAAATACATGGACGAACTGCGCGAGTTCCGCAAGAACCCGCTCAAGCACAAGTACTATTCCGGCGGCATCGGGGCGTACTGGTCCGCTGCTTTTGGCGGTTATAGCGGCAAAATAGGGGACGTTTACGAGTCCCGGCGCGATGGTGACTATGTAGTCGACGTTGATTTGCGTTTCAAGAGGCTGTACTTGAACGCCCATTTTGGGGAGCAGACTTTCCACAGGGCAGAGTCCAGCGAATCCTACGACTGGGACGAGGGGCTCTCCATCTCTTCTGTCGTCTTGGGTGTCAACGTGTTTGATTGCCGCTTTGTAAGGGTGACCCCGTTCCTCGGTATGTCGGAACTGGTCATGGACCATTGGTCCAGCGACGTCTCCTTTACATTGGGCACAAACTTGGACCTCCGCCTGGGCGGGACCACCCCCAAAAGGATCGGGGACCTGGACATTGCTTTTTTGATCAGGCTAAAGTACATGGCGCACTTCGCCGAGTTTTCTTTGGAGAGTGATTCCTATCCCATTAAAGTCAAGGATGGGGACTATTCGGGGATTCTCCACACATTTTCTGTCGGGTTCGGAATCGAGCTCTGGTAGAGACTACCGGATAAACGAAAAGCCCTCTCTTTCGAGAGGGGTGTATTTGGTTTGTTTCACTTCGTTCAACAAACGAAAAAGACCTTCGAATGAAGGTCTTTTTTCGCGGGATAGACGAGGCTTGAACTCGCAACCTCCGGCGTGACAGGCCGGTGCTCTAACCAAAATTGAGCTACCACCCCAGTGGTAGGCCAAATATATAAAGATTCCCGGGGCTTGTCAAGGGTATTTGGCCTTTAAATCGAAAAAAACGTCATAAATTGCCCTTTTGAGGAGGTTTAATCCTTGAGGCAGCGGACAGAGAAGCCGCTACCCTTGGGGTAGGCGAAGGCAGATGTAGAAATGCCGATTACGCCAGTAGGTTCCTTCTCAAAGTAGTGCAGCATGCTTTGGGTACATTCGCTGCTGGCAGAAGCATAATCGTTTACGCAGTAGATGTAGCCGTCGTCGCCGGTTTCGCTATCGTTGGAGTACCAAAAGCCTGCCACGCGGTGTTCGTAATCAAAACCGCCGTTCGCCCTGCGGAATCCGCTTCCCTTGAGGTTGAAACCGACGTTGCTGGTTCTATCATCGAGTCCCTGCCATGTGGACCCGTCAACAAAGGTGTAGCCAAAACGTTGAGTTTGCAAAAACTCGTTGAATTCGTAGACGTCGGGGAGGTGCCACCCTGTGGGGCAAGCGTTTTGCGCCGCATCCCAGCTATAGAGTCTTCCGTACTGGTCGCAGTTGCTTTCCTGGTTGTTGTAGCACCAGCTATTTTCCATGCTGTAGTTGAGGTTCTCGGCCATGACGGTCACGCTGTCCAAGACCACGGTCTTGTAGACCTGGCCATCCCTGGGATCCGTGAACGATCCGTAGACCACGTCCCAGTTTCCGTTGTTGCAGGTGAACTTTTGCCCGTAGTAGGTCTTGGAGGTCCCTTGCTTGGCAGAAGTGCAACCCTCGAGGTAGTAGTTGAGTATTGCTTTTTCCCAGGTGTAGGTTATACAAATTAGCAACGTGTCATTGGATGTAGCCAAGGTTCCGTGCTTTTCTGGTACACAGTAGCCCAGTTCCTTGTCGTGTCCCTTGGGTTCTTCCCAGCGACTGTACATGCAGCGGTAGTCTATTCCTTTATAGCGCTTGATGTCGTACATTTCAACGGAATCAGACGGGCATTTGCCCAAGGTGGCGTTGACATAGGTCGTTCTCCAAGCCTTGTAAGATTCATTGCAAGAGTAAATGGTGTCATTGTATACTGCGGTTTCACCATAATTGGCGTTAGTACAGACCTTTCCAATGTAAGATGTCACTTTGTCGACATAGACCCATGCAGAGCCATTGCACATATAATTGGAACTATAGGCCGAAGTATAGGCAGAACGGTTGACGTAGTTCTTGGTGCATATTCCATAGTTACTCTCGTTTGTTTTGTACGTTCTCCAAGCATTCTCGTCGCAAACATACTTGGTCGAGTTTGCTCCTAGGACGATTAAATCCTGCATTTCACTGGTGCATGTCCCGTAAACATGGCCATGGGTGAGAATTGTCCACTTACGGTCTTGGCAAACGTAATTGCTATGTACGGAGTCCCTGCCGTCAAACAAGGTTAGTTTAGCTATGGAATCCTGTATGGCATCGGTGCAAAGACCAAACTTTGTTTCAACAGACGAGAAGGTGCGCCAAACAGAATCACAGAAGATGCCCCAAAGTTAGTTGAAATTTCTGCAACCAAAAAGAAAAAGGTGGTCTCCAACTTGTAAATTTGGTTCAGCAAAAAAACACCAAGCAA
>NZ_FQYM01000044.1 GCF_900141705.1 Fibrobacter sp. UWP2 | reverse complement strand
AAAAGAGCATGAAACTACTTGACAATGAAGCGCTAATAGCCTAGATTTACACCAGTTGGAGACCTGGATTTTCAACTAAAAAAGGGACAAATTCGCGAAAACATTTGTAGGAGCACTTTCGTCCCTTTTGTAAAGCGATTTTAACAAACAAAGTATGCTTTTACAAAAACAAGACAAATGTGCTACGAACTTGTACAAAACTGACGCAACTGGTGCCGCAACCGGCACATCTAATCTCGTGAAAGGCGCTTGGAAAGCCTTTCGCTAAACTGAAACCGACAACATTCAAAACGAGGATAGCATCATGATGAAGATCAACACCATCTGCTACAACAGACTCCGCAACGATGAATTCCTGGGCCTCCACCAGAACATCGTCGAACTGACAGCAAGCATCACCGGCGAAGAAATCCGCCCGTCCATCGAAGCCTACCGCAAGGCCGTAACCGAATATGCGAACCTCATTGAAGTAGATGTCGACGAGACCGCGGCAAGCGTGGTGAGCCGCCTTGACAAGGAACGCAACGCCGCATATGCAGCTTGCCGCAACTTTGCCAAGAGCCTCAAGAGCCTTGCCGACAAGGATGTCGTCGCCACCGGCGAAAAGCTCCGCAAGATTTTCGCCGAGAACGCCGACCCGGTCTACCACAATCAGGACCAATCCACGGGTATCTTCACGAACATCGTCAGCAGCCTCAAGGCTATCGGCGATGCCAAACTGGATGCCTGCGGGTTCAAGCCCTGGCTCGAAAACCTTGAACGCAAGAACAACGACTACCTGGCCGCCGTACAGACCCGCAACAAGGAGTTCGCCGCCAGGGAAACCGGAGCCAACAAGGTCTACCGAGAACGGTGCCTGGATGCGTTCAACCTCGTGGCGACACTTGCCATCGGCAAGGCGACCCTCGAAAGCGATGAAGGTTGCTCGCAGTTTGTCAAGGCCGTGAACAGCCACATCGACCATAAGAAGGCCCACCTGAAACTTCGCAAGGGAAGGGGCAAGATTACCGTGACTCCGGAAACACCCGAAACGGCAGTAATCGAAATCCCCACCGAAACGAAGGACGAGGAAAATGCCGCATAGTAGTTATCCACATCCTATAAACAGAACTGCTCCTGCCTGACGGAATGTCTGGCAGGAGTTTTTTGTATCTGGGGATAGTTTTTTCTAAATTCGTAGCATTTTTGTAAACTTTCGGAACCCTTTTCTCTTTTGTCATTAAAAAAGATTATATTATTTTTGTAAAATAGTGTAAAATTATCACACAAAAAAGGAGTCCCCATGTCTCAAGACCCCAACCTTTGGTTTGTTCGCGGCACGATTCACAATGCAGACGGATCAGTGTTCCACAATCAAGGTCGCATATTGGCATACCACAAGTTCCCGCAAAGGGGTTGGCAGAAGTTTGCTGAATCGGACATAAACTCTAGTACGGGTGCTTTCGAAATAGAATTTCATACTGATGAGTTTCAGGAAATTGGTTTTCCGCATGTAGATTATCCTACGCTACAAATCCGTGTGACCGATTACGAATATAACCCCTTGTGGATGTCTGATATTTACACTGCACCGCCGAACGAACTATACATGGGCGACATCGTTGTCAACGGAGACATAAACGAGAACTGGACCGTTTGCGGAAATGTTTATTATTCGTCCAAAGTGCCGTTTACAAACGGCTACGTCAAGGTTTTCGATGTCCGCAATGGTGTTCAGCGCGATTTAGGGTTTTGCCAACTCAACGCAGTGGGCTTTTATTCTGTAAGCTATGCTAAGGCCCAATTTCAACAGGGCGATACATCTATAACCGGTCCAAACCTTCTAGTTCGAGTCTATTCAGCTGACGGAGTGAATGTGGCGAATCAGGCGGGTCCGGCAATCGCTTCCGCCCGTGAGTTTATCAATATAAAGGTTGAATCGGGTGAAGCAGTAGTCACGAATGGTGATTGCAAAATTTATGGCTCCGTATTGAATAAGTTGGGCAGACCCGTTTCGGGCGTAAAGATTACCGCCTATTGTTTGCATTACGACATTACGGACCTCAATAATCATCCGGCCGGAACTTTCGTCCATAAAGGATTAGGTGATTTTCAACTAACCAACGAAAACGGCGAATATTCGATTTCCTATAATCCCGAAATATTGCCACAGGGGCTTCTGTTGGATGCAGAAGATGCTTATGGCAAGGATAAGGTTTCGCTATACGCTAAATTGGAAATATACGAAACGGGGGCATCTACGCCCAAGATAACCGTTTTTAAACCGCTAGTCTTTAACGGGAAACGGGAACAACGGATTGATTTTGAACTTGACGTTTCTTCGAATGCAAACAAGAGCACTCGTTTTAAAGAACTCGATGATTTGCTAGCCATATACCGTGAAACAATTATTCGAGGTTCAACTTATGGCTACGAAAAGAAAAATAAAATCAATGAGTTCTTGCAGAACGTGGATGAATTCCCGCTGGTAGTTGGTCGCGAAGGTCTTACCGATAAAGAGGTCCGTGCGTATTTCCTTGCTTATAGCCTGTATTATGCTTTGCTTGAAAAACTGGGTAAAACAGAAAGCGACGAAAATGCCGATAAATATATTCAAGGTATATTTGCCCTTACCTATCAGGGGCTTGTATCGAATCTGGATGACCTTGTAAATATTGAAGCACCTGCCGTTCAAAAGGCTGTTTACGACGGCGTTGCGCAGAACCAAATTTCGGCATCTGTTACGGCAGGCAAGGTTTTATCTCTTTGGAATGCTGCAACGCAATCGTCGGCGGTTGTCAGCGAAATGGACGACCAATTTTCGCCGTACCATGTGTTTTTCTTGTTCGTGAAAAACGACTTGGCGTTAGTGGATGTCTTGGACGAAGTGACCCATAAACCCATATCGGCCCGTGTTGACTTTAGCGAGTTGGATAAAGATGAAAACGGCGACCCATTGCCTGCCAATGACGATAGATATCGTGAACGAATCCAGCAGTTGATGGACGAATATTACAACGCTGGTAGCAACTACCGCGAAATGCTCTCGAACCTAAGGGAAAATAGTTCAGGAATATGCACCAGCGAAGAACTCGATAGGCTTGAACTCCTGATAGATCTTTGCGATTTTGGTGAATGGTACGGCGATTTTGTTGTGGCTGCATATAAATACGCCGTTTCACATTTACAAAGTATATACGGATTGAGAGACTTTCTGTTGCTCGATAAAGGCCAATGGACTCTTGTTGTAGATGAAATATCACAAAGGTACAACAAGTATAATCCTCATGACCCACTTGCCTTGCCTCATGAATTTACCGGAACTACGGGAGCAGAACAAAAGGCTTTATATGTAACGAAGTTGATGGACTTGATTGTCTCCTGGTTCCCGCAGCAGAACCTGTATAATGTTTTGAAGGTGGAACTCGCTGATTTCGAAGTAAGTTATTCCGAGCCGGAGGAAAATACCGTGATTACGGAAGAAGCTCCGGAGCCTGAAAACAGCGAGAACGCCGAAGGTGAGGTCAACGATTCCGAAACAGTGCAGAATGAAGACGCCTGGTCGGATTTGCTGGATATACTTTCTCCTGTCAATCTGGAGACGAAAAACGGGTGGGAAAAATTTGACCTTTTGACCTGTGATGCGAAAGCATATCAAATAGACCATGAGGTTACAGAAAATATTGATGGCGAACTTTTGCAAAAAATGCGTGTCTTGCAGCGTGTCTACCGCTTAACGGACGATGCCGATGCTGTTGCATACTTAATCAAGAACGGATTTATTTCGGCAACATCGATAGCTGAATATGACGAGGATTATTTTGTCGCAGAACATTCCCTTGGAATCGGAACAAAGGAATTGGCGACACAGATTCACAGAGTCGCCAAGAGTTTCGTGACCGAGGCTACATTCAAGATAGGCCAATACCACAGCAGTCTCAACGAAACCGACATGACTTTGCCAGCGACATCGCGAGGTATTTCCAGTAACCTCAAGATAAAGGCGGTAAGGGCCTTGAAAAAAGGCGGACAAAAGGCAAGCAATGTGGCCCCGCCTAGAATCCCTGCATCGGTTTGTCCTACATGGAAAAACCTTTTCGGAAACATCAACAGGAACGGAGCGACCGAAGGTCAATCGGTACTGAGCGCTTCGGCGTATTTTGTAGACTTGCTGAATTTCTTCAAGGCCAACGAAGAACCCTACAATAAATTCCACGAGCGACGTTCAGATCTTTTGCAACTGGAATTGACCAAGGCGAATGCCGAGGTCGCCATGCCAACTATAGACCTAGTGAACGAGTTGCTTGAGTGCTTGGCAGGTGCAGAAGATAATAAATGTGCCAAGATTATTGCAAACCAGACCCCAGCGAATGCGACGCTTGAAAGTCTCCGTGCGGAACCCTTGGAATGGGATATTGGAAGCGAAGGCGAAAACCGCCAAAAGAATGCCAACCTGAAAATGATGAAGCACGCCTATCCGGCGATTCTCCCCTTGAATATATATCGGGAAAAGGCGACCAAGATTCTTTCAAATATTCCGTTGTCCCTGTATGGCCTAGCGGAAATCCTAGACTGTCCAGAAAATGGGAAAACTTGCCTATTTGTCGATGACCCCTTGCACGAAATCCTGTTCAAGGAAAATTTCGAAGAGCCGTGGAACTCTTGGGGCCTAAGCGAAAACAACAATAACGTCTATTTCCCTGATAAGTCGGAATACAAGATGGATGACCTGAAACATCCGACTTCTTATCTAAAGAATAAACATTGGATTACGGTTCTGAGCCATGTGGCCATCTTGCTGGATAGGGCGGGAATAACTTTCAAGGAACTCAAGGAAATTATAGCCTTACCGCTTTTCGCCAAATACAATGTAGATGTTCGGTGTCCCGACGCCTTGCAGTACCAGTTGGCGGATATTAATGGTTATATCCTTATAGACACGTCTACAATTGTTTATCATGCAGGTTCAAAGAAGATAAAGTCTGTAAGTTATCCGACTTCGGATTTCTTCATGGAACTGGCCGCGTTTATCCGTTTCCGCCGGTTGCTTGGATGGAGCTTTGCAGAAATAGCTCTGCGCTATGATGAACTGAATCTTAAAATAGGTAGTGAAAGTTTTCCTGAGGATTTGGCTTTTACATATACGGCAGACCCACTTTCTAATTGGGACCATGTTCAGGAAATGGTGCTGCGATTTGGCGTTACTCCGTTGAATTCCCTTGCCTGGCACGGATTTTTGCTAACCGAAGATGAATTAACGACTGTTTTTGACGAACCGATTGTTTTTAATCGATACTGTGAAGGAAGCGAAACTGTCGATCAATATGATGATGAATTCATTAAGAAAGATATTGCCAAAATAGTTGCAAGCGGACTTTCCATAAAAGAATCGGAAACGTTGCTGTTCCTGGAAAAGTGTCCTTATTTCTCCGGTTCGCAACATGAAAAGTTCTTGAACGGATTGAACTATGTTTACCGCTATGGAACATTTGCTCAAAAACACAATTTGACAGCCGATGAACTTTATCTGTTACAAGATGCAGGACTCGGCTCCTTGACCGATGATATTCGCACATTCTCGAGGGCTATTCGCAAATGGCAGAGTACATCGCTGCCTATGTCGACATTGGAAGATTTGCTCCGCATGCCGGACGAATCTGTCACGAAAAAAGCGGAAGCGTTTATGGGTGTTATCCTAAACGCAGAAAATGGAGAATATGTCCTTGGTTCTTTGTACACTACAATTTCGGAATCATGGGATGCCGTTAAAGTTGACGAAGACAAGGAATTAGCGACCTATCCGGTAAAAAATAATGGCGATGAGGGTGAATCTCAGGAACCGAGAAGGGATGAAACTCCTCAGGAGGGCGAAGGCGACGAGCAGGACGATGAACCGATTGTAGATGAGTTTGTGGATAATGTCCTTGCATACAAGGATGCTTGCAGCAAAATTCTGCAATCTTTGGGCTTTGCCGATGTTCCCTATGTGGACCAGTTGGCACAAGATGTATTACCCCTTTCAACATCTCTAACAGCTCTAGAAGAATGGCTCAGAAAAATCCTTAACGAAGAAGCTCCTCAACCGGAAGAGCAACAGAGAAATCTCCGTGATGTTCAGGAACCGGAAAATCATGTCGCAGATATTCTTGATGACGACAAAACACCCATCCAGAGACTTTATTTGTTCTATGGTCGCTTGAAATCCATCTGGTTGGAAGAACAAGTTTATTCGACGCTTTCTCAGGAATTTGGCATAGGCGCAGAACAAAAGGAGCAAGAAGCGTTTAAAGTGTTGCTAACCAAGATTCCTGTGGCAGCAATAGAACGATGGATTGGTTTTGTCGAAAATGCCATTTGGCAGCAGACTCCAACGCAACCAACGTCTGAAGATTTTATTGCCTACTATGCGTTATATAAGGCGAATATCCTATATCCGTATGTTTCCAATTATGTAATTAATTCGGGAAATATGGAAAGCGGTCTTGCGCTGGGCTTTGGATGGGATAACTGGGGCAATTTGTGTAGTACTCAGGCTATTGACAAAGATGAAAATATTTACATCATCCCCGTTCTAACCCCCCATTCGGTGTTGGAGTCTCTTGTTGATGCGTTTGCAGTTTCCGATGCTTGCGGTAATACGGAATACTCGTATGCCGCAATTCCGCCTGTAGATGAAGTTTCGACAAGTACGGCAATAGAAACCTTGAGGGATTTAAGGCGATTATTGCTTATCCCGCAGAAGGTTTTTGAACGATGCTTCGTTTATGCCTTCGGTGATGATAATTTAATCCCATCAGAAAATAATTCAGGAAATGAAGAAGACGTTGGATATGTATTTAATTGGAATCTTGCATGCGATTGGAACGACGAAAATGTTGGTGTCTGGCTCAAATTCTTCAAGGTTTATCAGCTCTATCTGAAAACGTTTACCGCTCCAGATGTCCTGGAAAATCTCTTCATTGAATTGACTAGAAATGAAATTGAAAATGAAAACTCGACAGCAGTAACAAATCTTATCGATGCTGTCAGTGCTTTGAATAAAAATTTGTATGATAATTACGATAAATCGACATGGAATAAGTTCATACAAGGAGTAAGTGATGAAATCCGAAGGATTCGCAGAGATGCGCTTACTGGACTTGTTTGTTGGGAATCGCAGAACGAAGCAAGACCATACAAATATCGTCGTTCATTCTTGAATTCGAATGACTTGTATGCCTACTACATGATAGACATCCTCATGGAACCCGACATGTCTATGTCAAGGATTGTTCAGGCGAATGCATGTCTACAGCTTTTTGTCCAGCGTTGTCAGCTTGGGCTGGAAGGTCAAGGTGCCGACGGATCGAATCTGTTTAGCGATTCTGCGCTTGCACAATGGGAATGGATGAAGAACTATCAAGTATGGGTGGCGAACCGCAAGGTGTTCTTATACCCGGAAAACTGGCTTGATGTGAGTCTGCGTGACGACAAGAGCTCTTTCTTTGCCGAACTGGAAGAACGCCTGCAAGAAGTGGGTGGCGACAGCGATGACATGGAGCGCATCTATGCGGAATACCTGGAAAAGATGCGTGAAACCGCCAACCTTGAAATTGTCGGTTGCTGCAAGGAAGATGGTGACCCGAACGGGGAAACCGTTTATACGTTGCATATTATTGGCCGGACTCGTGGAGAACCGCATCGCTATTATTACCGCAAATATTTTGCAAAGAAAGATCCTCCGGGAATGTGGTCTCCATGGGAACTCATCGAAGCCGATATTACGGGTGATGTCGTATTTCCGCAAATAATGAATGGTCGCCTGTATTTAGCCTGGCCTCAATTTGTGCAAGGGCAAAGACAACTCAATTCTGGCGTTGCAAAGACAACAGATGACTCAAACGAAAGTGGTGTCAGTTCTCCGCAAATTGAGTTCTATGTAGAAATCAAGATGGCGTGGACCTGTTTTAACGGAAAGAAATGGACTGGTGTCAAAACGACCAAGAACGCCTTGTACGATTCATCACTGAATCCGCTTGATTTCCAATTGGATCAAGATGAGCAAATTGGAGACAGATATCATTTTAAGACTTCGCTTGATGAAGGCGTTTTAAATTTCCAAACATTTAGAACTCTGCTTGATATTCAAGAAAAGCCGGATTTAGCGGAATGGTTTAAACAAATTGCTAGTACTTTCTTAGATAAATTTAAAAAACAGCACATATTCCATTACCTGTTAATGTCGCGCCATTATTCGGCAATGTCAAAAATTGCCGCAAAACAAAAGCGAAAGACTATTACTGTAGCTGGCGATACAGAAGTAAATCAATATATTGAAACCAGATGCTATAAGGGAGTTGAAACACAACGATTATCACCAATAGGGCAAATACTACTTTATGCGGATGGTAAGGATGAGTGTAAAGCAAACGGTGTTGATTCTGCTGTTGCTTCATTAGATGATGCTTCTAAACCGAAAAGACTTGAAGCGCTTGCAGCAGAAGGAGATGAACGAGGCACACTGGTCAAATTGTTCTCTCCAGATGAAACCTACCTCAAAAGAAACTATTGGGTTTCTGAAGGAACTCAGTCACTTGTTTATAAAAACAGGGACATTCTTTACAAGGATCGTGAATTCCGCATATTGCCCGTAAATATGGATTTTTACAATCCTGACGACATCGAGGGGCATGTCAGCAATCTGCCTTTCTTCTATATGGATTCAAAGAACACGTTCTTTGTCTATCCGAAATCGGACACAAGGAATAATGTGACTTACGAATTCGTCCTGATGTCGCACCCCTTGGTCGATGAATTCTTTAACCAGTATCGTAATGGAGGAAAGAAGGAACTCCATAGTCGCGGAATCCAGGCGCTGGAACGTGTAGATAGTTATTACACTATGTATTCAGGCTATAACTACTATTTCGGTTCCGCAATTGGTTACCATATTGCAGGAGACTGGGCTGCGTGGGATATGGGCCAGTCGTTCTTTGAAGACCAATATTGTCCGTCAAGTTTGGTTACGACGCCATATCCAGCTCCTTATGTAGATTTTCACTGGAATACGCCCAATGGCATTTATAACTGGGAACTATTCTTCTATGTGCCAGTGCGTATCGCGGACAAGTTGATTTCCGAAGAAAAATACGAAGCTGCACTAGAATGGCTCCAGTTGGTATTTGACCCGCAAGGCAAAAAGGAAGGTCCCGAAAGGATTGCCCGTTGGGCGAAAGATTTGCCGTCCGGTGCGCAATATTGGCGATTCCTGCCCTTCTTTGCGAACCCGGATGCTGACAAGACAATTCTTGAAACATTGTCAGTGCTCACGAAGTCAAGCGACACGAAGAAGAAACAGGAATTGCAATGCCTTATTGACCAATGGAAGTTCGATCCGTTTGAACCTCATTTGATTGCCAAGATGCGCTATGTCGCCTATCAGAAATTCGTGATAATGAAGTATCTGAACACGCTTATAGCCCGTGGTGATGAACTGTTCACGCAAGATACGACAGAATCCGTGAATCTTGCCATACAGTTCTACATTATGGCTGCCGACATTCTCGGCCCGAAGAGTGCCGAGGCTCCCGACCCATCGATAGAAGAAGTCTGGACAGCGGCAAGGATGCTTTGCGTTGAGCAATACGCCCCCAAGGATGAGGACAAGAATAAAAATCATGACTGGGCAAATTCGCTTATTGAATACGAAGACTCCATGCTGATTGGTCGAGTCCGAGACCGTTCTACGCAACAGAGCATGATTTCGCCGCGAACATCCATGATTTCGGATATTTCCAAACAGACCTTCTACTTCAATGTTCCGCGTAACGAGAATTTGATGGCTTTCTGGGACATTGTGGCCGACAGGTTGTATAAAATTCGCAACAGCCTGAATATCGAAGGCATCAAGAGAACGCTTGCATTGTTTGCACCGCCCATTGACCCGGGAATGCTAGTAAAGGCTAGGGCCGCAGGGCTTTCCATCAGTGAGATTCTCGCTGATGCCGGAGCCGCGCTGCCGCATTACCGCTTCAAGGTCATTGTGGCAAAGGCTCTGGAAATCGCCCGCGACTTGCGCAATATGCAAGAGACTTTGCTGCAGGCCTTGAAAGACAAGGATTCCGAAGCGTTGGCGCAGTTGCGTATGCAACACCGTATCACGGCCAAGAAGCTCTCGCAAAACATCTTCGAGATTCAGATGAAGGAGCTGGAAACCGAGGCGGCATCCCTAGAAATCGAAAAGGAGAAAAAGACAAAGAAACAGGAACACCACAAGTCGAGACTTCAAAAAATTGCGACCGATTTCGAAAACGGCTATGCAAAGACTATGCAGAAGGTCGCCGATTTGCGAGAAAAGACAGAAGCCGCAAAACGAATCGCTTCTGCCATGTTCAGCATCCCCGACATGGATGCCGGAGGTATAGTGAATGCGTTCGGCGGCATAGACTTCCATGTCGCTTCGTATGGTGGCCGCAAGTTGGGCGAAGCCGCATTGACGATGGCGGAAAGTTACCTTTCCAAGGCTCTCGAAAGGGAAGCGGCTGCTTTACAGCAAAAGGCCAAAGGCGAGGAAAAGAAGGCTACGGAAGAGGAATCCTTCGAAGAATCCATTGCGAATAATGAAATAGACCAGACGCAAAAGCAAATCCTTATCAATACGATTCGCCAGCAGCGTAACGAAAAGGAACAGGAACTCTTTGAGAAGGAACTAGAGCGAGACGAAGAAGAATACGATTTCCTCTGCGACAAGTTCACGAATAAGGATTTGCATGAATGGCTTGTAAAGCAAATGACAAAACTCTCCAAGACAATGTGCAAGCTGACCACGAAAGTTGCCAAGATGGCCGAAAAATGCTATCATTTTGAAATAGGCGACACTGATATGGGCAATGCAAAATCCTTTATCAGTAACAGCTATTGGGATGGCGCGTATAGTGGTTTACTGTCTGCCGATAGACTCATTGCGGACTTGCATGCCATGGAAGTTGCTTATTTAGAGAATGATCAAAAAGAAATAGAAATAATAAGACCGATAAGTTTGAAAGATCTTGAATATAATTATGCAGACATTGTTAATCAGGATCCTCTTTCAAAAATAAAAAAAGATGCACAGACTTCTTTTGAAATTCCTGTAGAATTATTTTCTAGAGATTTTGATTTTCTTTTCTTCCGCAGGATAAAAGATGTTCGGATAGAAGTAATTGCGCCTAATTATGAGGGCTGTTTCCTGAACGCGACATTATCTCTAAACAGCAATTCCCTTGATTTGAAGGGAAATGATGTCTTTATTGAAAACCGAGTTGGAGTTCAAACTCTAGCTACAAGCATGGCCCATATTCATGAAGGTAAATTTGACTTCAGCTTTAAAACAGATAAATATTCTCCATTTGAAGGTGCTGGAGCGACTTCTAGTTGGAACCTTTCTATAAAAGGTGACCCATCGCAAATTAATGGGGAAAATTCAACTCACGAAAATAGCAAATATTCTATAGATGATGTTATAATTTATATAAGCTATACGGCTCGCAAAGGAAAAGAGGGGGCAAAATAATGTCTAGAATTTTTGCTCCAGCTTTTTTGATAGCCTTATTTCTGGTGTCTTGTGGGGATGATGGTTCTAGTGCTAGTTCCTATGAACAAACATTTGAAACATCTTCTTCCTTGAACGATGATAATAGGTCATCAAGTGTTGAAAAATCCTCGAGTTCGGTGAAAAAAGTGGAACCATCGAGTTCTCAAACAATTGATAAATCATCTAGTTCAATAAAAAATGGAAATTCTTCAAGTTTGGTAGAAAAAAAGAATTCCTCTAGTTCTAAAGTCCTGGAAGAATCGTCTAGTTCAGCGAAGAACGAAAGTTCCTCAAGTATGGCCAAAACAGAGGAATCCTCTAGTTCTAAGGTCCTGGAAGAATCGTCTAGTTCAGCGAAGAACGAAAGTTCCTCAAGTATGGCCAAAACAGAGGAATCCTCTAGTTCTAAGGTCCTGGAAGAATCGTCAAGTTCAACAAAGAACGAAAGTTCCTCAAGTTCAGTAAAAATAGAAGAATCATCAAGTAGTTTGATTGATGAAAATAGTTCATCCAGCATCCAAAGTTCTTCATCTATGAATAGTATATATGATGCAGAAAACAATACTTTGACAGATTTGCGAGATAATCAAGTTTATAAAACAGTAACGATCGGCGAGCAAATTTGGATGGCAGAAAACTTAAATTATATGCCAAATGATACGGTTGGAACGATTTATAGCGGGGAAACTGTTTGTGGTGGGGGTGTTTTGAAATCCTCAGAAGATTCAAAAAAATGCTCTACTTATGGAAGACTTTATACTAGAAAAATCGCCTTGTATAAGGCGACGCGATCCAATCGTCAAGGTATTTGTCCTGAAGGATGGAATATCCCGCTTAAAAGCGATTGGGAAACACTAGTTTCATTTCTCGGAAATAACGCTGCAGCAAAACTTAAAAAAGCAGATGGTTCATGGTCTAGTACGAGTACAAATGAAAGTGGTTTTTCTGCGTTAATTGCGGGAACCTATAGTTATTCAGTAAAGTGGTATAATTCGGATTCCACTACAGCATTTTACTATTGGGAAAAAGATACTAATCCTTATTTTTTCAGATTATATGATAAATCGGATGATGCATCCTCCATTAATTATGCACATGGAATTAATATGATGTATTCGATTCGTTGCATAAAGGATTAAGCAAAAAACATTTATCTATTTTTTTACAACAGAAGGAACGTGCTATGCCCAACAAGCCCAAATCCATTCTTTTCTGGCCCGACGTTTACAAGGAACAGGGACACTGGTTGCCTACGCTGAAATGGGCGCAGGTTTTGCATAACCAAATGGAAAATCAGGAACATGCCTATTCTGTAAATTACATGGGCATACAGGACTGTGCATCAATTATAAGCGGCTATGACAATGGCGGCGGTCATTTTCCTTTCCATACGATTCTAGAAAACATGTACCCAGAAGGTTACACGACAGCAAGTCATTCTAGCCCCAACGAACGTTGGAAAACATGGCACATCTGGGCAATTCTTTATAGTCAGTATTTTGAATTGATAGACAAAAATGGCGATGTGGTTGATTCGAATATTGAATTCAAACTTCCAGATGACGCAAGGATGCCCAGCAAAGATTTGATAGAAGACGCCAAATCTATTTGGAAGGCCTGGACCCTGGCTGACCCTAATATGCTTGTGGGCGGTTACTTTACTTCGTTAGAAACTTTGCTCTTCTACTGGATTTATGGTTTTGAAAAAGTTGAAGAAGAGACCGAAGAAAATGACGGAAATGATGGCGATGAAAATGAAATAGAACTTGATAGTAATGAAGACGAGGACGATTCTGAAGAAGAAGATGATGGCTACGAAGAAACGCGGACTCGTCGGACCGATTTGGATTTTGTCATCTCGACCACCTATTTGAGACATCCCCAAGACGACCCCGCTGTTCGTGCCAAACTAAATTTGTTGGCTTTCTCGAAGCCTGAACTATACAAGATTATAAATATGGCAACAAGGGGGAAAGTTTCGACGAGAGAGCCTAATATTACCTTGGACGACTTTGTTGCTCCGCTAGAATCATTTAACGAATTGATTCCATGCCCCAGGGAGTATGATTACGACCATTACGAACATGGCGAATTAGTGCGCTATGTGGACCCCTGCATTCTGAGTGAACAACCTACCCTGCCGCACTCAATCGACTCTGACGGGGAAACGGTTATTTGGAAGGATGAAGAAGACGATAATCACAATCCAATTCCAGGGTTCCTTAATTCTTTGCAGAATGTCATTTTTGTGTCTGCTGGTTCACAGGTTCTCGACTACGAAGACAAGGCGAAAAATCTATTCCATTCCATGTGCAAGGCGATGCAGGCTCCGCAAATGGCAGATTACACATTGCTGCTTGCCGTCGGTTCAAAATTGGTAAACAGTGACGAATGGGACGATTACGACAAATCGAAAATCCGCGTTGTCAACTGGGTGCCGCAACGGGACTTGCTCGCCAAAAATGGTTGTGTTTCTTGCGCCATCATTCATGGCGGTCTTGCATCTATCAAGGAATGCATCTATTTTAACCGCAAGTTTATTATTTGCCCTATGGGTAAAGACCAGATAGACAATGCT
This sequence comes from Fibrobacter sp. UWP2, assembly GCF_900141705.1. NCBI lineage: Bacteria > Pseudomonadati > Fibrobacterota > Fibrobacteria > Fibrobacterales > Fibrobacteraceae > Fibrobacter > Fibrobacter sp. UWP2. Next base: position 617 of record NZ_FQYM01000044.1, on the reverse strand, counting down.
CTCCGATTAAAGCATTTGGGCATAGACAATACACTGCAGATGTCTAACGTTAATCCTGAATCTTTATTGGATGCGATTAATAGGGTGACAACAGATTACCGTTTGGAAGCCAAGCAAAATAAACTGAGCTGGGCTTTCCAGACGCTAGAAGACGAAGATTCAAATCCGCCTTCGGGAAGCCCTTCAGATAAAATCGTAACTGGATTCAAGATTATCCGTGAAATTTTGAATGCACAGGATTCGGCAGCACCTCAGCCGAACCAAGGCGAAATGCGTTAGGGATAGTGACCCCTTGGGGACAAGACCCGCGTAGCGGGGCTTGGTTCTGGGAGGTAAGCGGCAAGCGTAAGCGCAGCCGATTGCCCCCAGAATATAGCCCGACCGCACATATATGTGCGGGAACGCCCATAGACTACTCCCCCACCGCAGAAATCATCAAGGGCAACGGCGAACTCCTCCCCGTCTCCAAGATGCCTTGCGACGGCGTGTTCCCGACCGCTACCACCAAGTACGAAAAGCGCGGGTAACGTATATTTTCTTTCGCAAATTCCACTAAGGGGGTAAAAAAATAGGATGTTCCAATTTTTAGATTTGAAATAACCACAAATCAAACACAA
>NZ_FQYM01000043.1 GCF_900141705.1 Fibrobacter sp. UWP2 | reverse complement strand
TGCTTGGTGTTTTTTTGCTGAACCAAATTTACAAGTTGGAGACCACCTTTTTCTTTTTGGTTGCAGAAATTTCAACTAACTTTGGGGCATCTTCCTCGCTGTTGGCCCAACGTATGCTGGAGTCGCAAACAAAGAGCCTCTTCATGTAAACAACCTCTTTATACTCCGTATAGAAAGTGCAACGGCCGTACATTTCTTCAATGGTCAATTTATGCCATACGCCGTTGGAGCAGGAATAGGTCGCACCGTCGCTAGCAATCACCTTGCGGGCTTGCGTAGTCGTGCATTTTCCCAGCTCTGCAATCACTTTGTCGACCACCTGCCACTTGAGCACCCTCGAAGTATTCCTCATGCATTCGTAAATGGTCGTATCCACCATGGCGGTGTCGCCATTGCGTTTTTCGCTGCAAAAACCGAACTTCTTTTCCAAGCTGTCCTTGGCAGTCCAGCTGGAACCGCGACACATGTATTCCACGTCGTTCAGCTCCTTAACGGTTTCAATCAAAGAGGAATCGCATTTTCCTAGGCGGTCCGCATCCGTCGCCTTGGCCCAAGACTTGTTCTTGCACACGTATTCTATACCACCCAGCGTTTTAAGCGTTCCCGCATTGGTGTTGTCGCAAACACCGAGGGAATCCGTCCTTGTAGCCGTAGACCAGGAACCATTTTTGCAGATATAATCCTTGCCACCATGGGTTTTAAACGTTCCCGCAGTGGTGCTGTCGCAAACACCGAGGGAATCCGTCCTTGTGGCTGTAGACCAGGAACCATTTTTGCAGATATAATCTGTAGACGAATACCTGATTATTTCTCCCTTCCTCTCGGCCGTGCAAGAGTCCAGATACGCGTTGCGGTCCAATTCAACCCAGGCGGAACCATTGCATTTGTACGGCGTATGAGAATAATAATAGCCCGAAACAACTACCGCAACAGAATCCTTTAACTTCGGGGAGCACACGCCCATCGTCTTTTCGTTTGAAGTCATTGAAGTCCAGCTGTTCGAGCTACGACACACGTAGTCGGTCCCCGAGTACTTGGCCACCTCGAACCATCGGGTCGAATCGCAGTTGCCAATATAATCGGTCATGCCTGCAGTACGCCACCCCGTGGAGTCGCATACATAACTGTTCCCCGAGGAGGTCGAATCCATTTTGCCCCTAACAGACGGGATACAGAGACCCAGTTCCGTCGAGGGATACGTAAGTTTTTCCCAGCCAGTAGCGAGGCAAGCGTACATCACGTCATTATAGTTGACCACCACGTTCAAACGGGTGCTGTCGCATTTCTCGTCGGTATCGAAGATTGTCGCGCGATTCCAGTACCCGCCCTTGCATATGTATACGGAATCGCTATAGGTGTACAACAAGGTCGTATCGACCACGTTACCGCAACGCTTGTAACTAGACAGGCTCCACTTGCCCTTGTAGCAAATGTAGGCAGAGTCCATGTTCGCCACGTAAAAAGAGTTGTCTACATCGGCAAAAGAGGAATCACATGTGGGCAAGTCGCTCTTGGTATGCACAATATAGGTGAACGCCATGCAGCGCTGCGAATAGTAGCCGTAAGTGTTCGCCTTCTTGAAAAGGGTTGTCCCGGATTCGCCCAAAATGGTGTATACGAAGTCGTCCCGGGTCAGGTAGTACGCCTCCGTGCCCATCCCGGAACATACCAGGGATTCCTCCATTTTGCAGGAGCCCGAGTACACCAGCGGAACGTTCTTGTTGTCCATCACATACTTCCATTCGGAACGCGTGGGGGCGCGAAACTTGCCGGGGCAAGCGGAACCGCCGTTCGGGAAGTACAGACGTCCGTTCTTTTGGCACAGGGAATCGTTGTTGTCGTAGCAAACATTGCCCAAGCCCTGAGTCTTGTTCGCAAGGTTGCTCGTCATCCAAATGTAGGGGCCCACTCGGAGCGTGCCGTACTTTTGCTCGTCACGGGAATCCACGTACGAGCCGACACTGTCCTGTGGCACCTTGGGGTCAATAAGGGAGATGGCCGAGTAATGCGTGTCGACATACGAGCTGCTGGACTTGCCCTTGGAAGACGAGGACCCGGTAGAATCCTGTTTGCCGGAACTGGACGAGCCGTTCTGCTTCCCGCTGGAATTGCCGATATCGGTTGAATCCTCAATATCGAGGGCGTCCTCCTTTTTGCGGACGCCAAAATCGTCGTCATCGTCGCCACAGGCGACAAACGAAGCCGCTAGGCACAGGCCCAAAGCGCAAACACTAAAAAAATGCGAGATTTTTTTCATCTTGCCTCCAGTAACCCGTAAACCTATACATCAAAATAATAAAAAAAGCCGAGATGAGATCCCGGCCTTTTACGAAAAGGCGCCACTTAGCGGGCAATTCCAAAGCGGACAGCCCGTTCGCCCCTCACCTGGAGCACAAACACGCCCTTGCCCAGGTTCGAGAGGTCGACTACTTCGCCCTTGGAGGCAAGGCCGTTCAGCACTGCGCGACCACGAAGGTCAATCACGCGGTAAGAAAGCGGGCTATCGCTATCCACGGTAAAGCTCAGGTTGCCCTCGCCCATACGGACTCGGCTCGCCTTCGCCAAGACCACAGGCTTGATGCCCGCCGGCTTTTGCGTTAAGTTGTACAAAAAATCAAAGACTTTCTTTTGGACCGTGGCGGTGTAATCGCCTTCGTCATAGAATTCATGTTCCGCCCCCTCGACAAAGTATGTCTCGTGGGCAACGCCCTTCTTGGTAAGCACGGAGTCAATCACGTAACTGCCATAGAGCGTAGGGGCCTTGAGGTCCAACGTATAGGAGGCCGCCGTCGCCCCCAATTCCGAGGGGATGATGTTTTCGAGCACGTGCGCCACGTTGCTGAGCGGGCGACCCGCTTTAAAGTAGACAGTCTCGTCGGCAGTGCCGTGAATGAGCAGAACCGGGGTATCGTTGTCGCCAATCATGTCGATATTGTGCACTGCCCCCCAGAGAGCGGCCACCGCGTTGGCATTGGCGTAACTAGCCTTTTCGCCGTAATCGTCAAGCCCGCCCAGCAAAGGCTGTTTGTCGATGTAGCTCGGGAAGTCACTGCGGCTACGGGCATAGAGGTTCTCGAGACTCAAGATGGCGCCGGCGCTGTTGCCGACCAGGTAAATGCGGTTCGGGTTGATGCCGAGCTTTTTGGCGTTGGCACGGAAATAGCGGACCGCCGCACGCACGTCCTGCACTCCGCGGTAAACAGCGCGTGCAAAATCAACGCTATCGATGTGCAACTGGTAGTTTTCGCCCGTGAGCGTCACACCCAAACGATACTCAATAGAAGCCGTCACATAACCGCGCGCCGCCAGGGAATCGCAGTAGTTCACGGTATGCTGGGCATAGTCGTCCTTGGAACCCGCCACCATGGCGCCACCGTGAGACACAATCACCGCAGCACGGTCCGTCTCGGTATCGCCCTTGGGCATGTAGAGGTCCATCAGCAAATCCTTTGCCGTCACCTCGCCTTCGTCGGTATAAAAATAAGCGACCGTAGCATCCCCTTTCAGCATCTGGTAAGCCAAAAGCGTATTGGTAATCATATGGTATTCGCTCAAATGCGGCACATTCTTGGCAAAAACCACGTCACTACTCTTCTCGACACTGAACATCCTGTCTTTGTAACGTTCGGCAGCAGTAGCAACTGAAACAGCCAAGCACAACGACAAAAGCAAAAATCTCTTCATTTTCTTTCCCTTTCTTGTTTTTTTGCATTGCAAATATAGAACAAATTTGTTTTTTTTCAATGTTTTTCTAAATTTTGAACTATGAAGAAAATCAAAGTATGCACCCTGCAGGGTAAGTGGACCGGCGATTTTGACACGAACAACGCCTGGTACAAAGCCCAAGCGCTCGCCCTCGAGGGCAAGGACGTGGACCTGGTCATTTTACCCGAACTCTTCCACACACCCTACTTCCCGTTCGAAGAGAACGCCGACTTTTTTGACCTAGCCATTGAGAAGGACGCCCCGATTGTGGGCGAATGGCAGGCGATTGCCAAAAAGTTGAACGCGGTCGTGGTGTTTCCCTTCTTTGAAAAACGCGCCCGCGGCATTTACCACAACTCGGCATTCGTTTTTGAACGCGACGGAAGCATCGCCGGGCTCTACCGCAAGAGCCACATTCCCGATGACCCCGCTTTTTACGAGAAGTACTACTTTATCCCGGGCGACACCGGGTTCGAACCCATCAAAACAAGCGCCGGCACGCTGGGCGTGCTCATTTGCTGGGACCAGTGGTTCCCCGAAGCCGCCCGCATCATGAGCCTCAAAGGAGCCGACGTGCTCATTTACCCCACGGCCATCGGATGGATGGATTCGGAGCCCCAGGAAATCTACCCGCGCCAACAAGAGAGCTGGACCACCGTGATGCGCGGTCACGCCATTGCGAACCGCACTTTTGTGGTCGCCGCCAACCGCTGCGGAACCGAAGGACACCTCACTTTTTGGGGCACGAGCTTTGCCGCCGCCCCCGACGGCTATGTACTGAGCCAGTGCGGTACCGACTTTACTGGCGCCTCCTTTGTGGAACTCGACCTCGCCGAGACCGAGGAGAATCGCCGCTGGTGGCCGCATTTCCGTGACCGCCGCGTAGACCTGTACAAAGACATCTTGAAAATCTGGGCTGATTAACATGGCAAAGAATGAAGTTCGTTACCCCGCCGAATGGGAAAAGCAAGAGGCCACATGGCTCGCCTTCCCCCACAACAAAAAGAACTGGTACGGCGAGCGCGGTGAAAAAATCCGCTGGTTCTATGTGGATTTGATCCGCACCATCAGCGAATTCCAGCCGGTGAACGTGCTGGTCCCAAACAAGAACTACCTCACTTACAACGAAAAATGCGCCATGGCCGACCGGCCCTTCCCCGCCAGTTTTTACAACATAAAGACCGACGACATTTGGATTCGCGACTACGGTCCGTTTTTCCTCAAGCAGGGCGAAAAAACCGTGATTGCCCAGACGCAATTCAACGCCTGGGGCGCCAAGTTCCCGCCGTGGAAAAACGACAACCAGATTCCCGAGCGCCTCGCCGAGATTTTTGAATACAAAATAAGCAAGAGCATCCCCTACATTTTTGAAGGTGGCGCCATCGAAGTCAACGGAGACGGACTCGGCATGACCACGCTCGATTGCCTCGTGGGCAATCACCGCAACGCGCCCAAGGATTTGAGCAAGGTCATCAAGGCGCTTTGCGGGGCCTTTGGCCTCAGGAGCATTCTGGTACTCCCTCGCGGGCTCAACGGCGACCATACCGACGGACACATCGACAACGTTGCCCGCTTTGTGGCCAAAGACCGCGTGGTCATGGCCTGGGAAGAAAGTCCGCGAAGCAAGAACCGCGAAACCCTCGCCCAAAACCGCTACCTCATCGAGACCTTCCTCAAGGCGCACTACGGTAAAAAAGCCAAGGTCGACACCCTGCCACTCCCACCGCAGCGCACGCTCGACGACGGGCAGATTCTGCCTGCCAGCTACATGAACTTCATCTATGTGAACGGCGGGTTAATTTATCCTAAATACAAGTGTGTCAACGACAAGGTCGCCCAAAAGTACTTCGAGAGCGTGTACCCCAAGCGCAAAGTCATTGGCATCGACTGCCGCACTGTAATTGAAGAAGGCGGAAGCCTCCACTGCCTAAGCAAGCACGAGAGCAAGTAGGCCCTAGTCTTCGTATTTTTCGCTCGCCTTTTCGGCGGCAGACAAAATCTTCTCGACCTTCGCGCCGTTCTTGGCGGCTTCCTGCGCGTCCTTTGCGCGCGTGATTGCCGTCTTGGCGAGTTCGTCGGCGAGTTCATTCCACTTAACACCCGTATGGGCAGCCACCTTCTCAAAACTCACCCGGTGCAAATAAGGCTTAATAGCGTTCACGTACTGTGTGGCAATGCTGCTTTTGGCTTTCCACTCGCCGCGCGCCCAACGGGCAATGCCCTCGTAGTCGTGGCAAATCGTGCCAATCTTGTCGTTGGCGTCAAGCCACTTCATGGCCTGGTAACTCGCCATGACTTCGCCGTCAATATTCCTGCTCTCGGCATCAAATGCCGTGATACCAAAGCCGCGGGCAAGTTCCTTGTCACCCTCGGTCACCACAAAAGACCATCCCGCCTTGGCAAATGTCGGCGTAAACGATCCATCCACGTAAATGCGGATGCCGTTTTTTACCTCGGGCTCCTCGCCGCGCATCCAAGCTTCGGCCTCTTCCCTCGTGGCAAACGACTTGTAACGGATTCCGGGCACGCCCTTCACCAGCCGTTCGCATTCCGGCCAGTTGTCCACAATCTTATCCCTGTTCGGGCCCTTCATCGCATAGAATTTTGTCTTCGCCATGGGCGCTAAATTAGTATATTTTGTAGAAACTGTTAGGGAACGAAATTGAAACCGTCACCGTATTTTACAAATCGACTCAAGTACTTTTTCAAGCGCTTTGCGAGCCAGCAATCGCTCTCCCGCTGGTTCCTGCAACAGGCCGGCGAAGAGTCCGGTGCATTCAACTTCCCTGCCGTGCTCAAGGAGAACCCCAAAACGCTGGTGTTCCTGGCTCGCGACATGGAAACCTCCTCCTCATTTATGCACGCCATGCCCCAAGCATGGTTCCAAAACGTTTTGCTCATCGCGCACGAGAGCCTGCACGCCCTCATATCGGCCAAGCGAGCCAAGGCCATCTATTACAGTGACCTGGAGTGCCGCTATGGGGAACCCGTCTTTCAAGAAATCGAAGACAAAATCACGGAATTCAATCCCACGGTATGCATTTACCTCGGCAAACCGTTCCTCCCCAGGCTCTACCTCGCCAAAAAATGCGGTGCCGGGTGCCGCATCGGCTTCAACTGCGAAGACCTGTACCCGTTCCTTAACCTGAGCCTCCGCCCCGAAAACTCTTCGCCGGCGCAGCTCCTCATGCAGTATTACGGATTTTAGACAGTGTACAAGGGATCTACCATCATCACCGAAAAAGGCGGCTACGCGGACTTGCACTTGCACACCCGCCTTTCCGATGGTACGCTCTCGGTCGAGGAACTACTGACTCTTTGCAAGCGCAAGGGGCTCCGCTGCATCTCGATTACCGACCACGACAACCTCGACAGTTACAAGCTGGCTGCGGAACCCGCCAAAGAAATCGGACTCGAAATCATCCCGGGCATCGAGATTTCTGCCGTTTGGCAGGGCAAGGACATCCACATCCTGGGTTACTTCTGCGACCCCACGAACCTCGCCCTCAACATGGAACTCGAGGACTTCGCCAAGCAGAGAATCGCCCGCGCCAAGGCGATTATCAAAAAACTGAACGCCCTCGGCATTGACATCACCTACGAGAAGGTCCATTCGTACTGCAAGGGCAAGGTCATTGGCCGACCTCACATCGCCATGACGCTTGTGGACGAGGAGTACATCGGCAACTTCGCCGAGGCCTTCACCAAGTACCTGGGCGACGGCTGCATCGCTTTTGTCGAAAAGAAGGGGCTCAACCCGCAAGAGACCATCCGCCTCATCGAAAACGCGGGCGGAATCGCGGTCCTCGCCCACCCCTACAAGTCGGGGCTCAGCGACGAGTTCATCGAGAACATGGTCGAATGGGGCATCCAGGGCATTGAAGTTTACAGCCCGGCACAAAAGGGCGCCGTGGGGCGCAAGTACAAGGACATGGCCCAAAAGTACGGGCTGGTCGGCACCGGAGGCTCCGACTTCCACACCGAAGGGAGCCCCTACACACCCAACTGCATGAAGATGCCCTACACCGTGGTGCAGGCGCTCCGCGAACGCCGCGAAAAATCCCGCGCCGAATGGTTCTAAGCATGTCGTTGCATACCGTCATAAAGTTTCTTGTTTGCACAGCCGCAGTCCTGGCCGTCGCTGCCGGGGCGCAACCCATGCAGCCCAAGCAATACCATATTCCCGCCCCGCAGGACTCCGCCTGGGACGCCCCCGACGGCATCGACCCCGCCGTCCGCGAGAACGACGCCGGCCGCTGGGCAATCCAGCACCGCGAACTCATGCAGCGCACCTACGACGTGTCGGGTCAAAAGTCCGAGTGGGTGCTGGGCACTTCCATTCTTGGGAATCCGGAACTGGACCCGTTCTCCATGGGCATCGGCAGCGTTTCGACCCGCTACCCCAGCAAGCTTTCGGGACTCTACACCACACGCCTAGGCTACGATGCCACGGCGCTCTCGCTCAACGGCGAGAACGGCATTCTCTTTGAGGAACGCCACGGCGCCCTCCTCGACACCCCCATCACCGACCTCTCATGGGAGCGTTCCACCTTCATGGGCAACGCCCTCCGCCTCGACTTCCGCAGGCTCGTCACCGATTCGGTGATGTTCGACTTTGGCGTACAGAGCCGATCGAACAAAGACAGCAAGGAATACGAATACCAGAACGTGACCCACTCGCCATACTTCTCGCTGGGCCGCGACTCCAGCAGCATCCCGTTCTCGGGCAGGAACATCGCCGTCAACAGCATGCACATCCAACCAATGCTCACCTGGCGATTCGGGTTCGGCAAAGCATTCGCCAAAATCAACTTCTTAAGCCTCGAGAACGCCGACAACACAAGCCACAAGGTTATTCTCGACACCCTCGACAAGTCCAAGCGCTATTTTCAAACAGACCCCTACACCATCGACGTGGAGGCGGTCACCTACGGCGCAGGCGTTGAATTCTACCCCGTCAAGCGCTTCACCGTCGGTACCAGCTTCCACTACGGCACGCACGACATCGTGCTCGACTCCATGGGCAACGTCATGAGCGGCACCAAGACCTACGTGGATTCGCTCGAGATCGAGCACACCGACACGCTCTATTACGACACGACGCACGCCTACACCTACGAAACGTTCTTGGGCGACTTCAACATGAGTTACGCCTCGCTGCTCAACCCCACGCTCAAATTCGAATACGAGTTCCTGAATACCGGCAACACCTTCAATTACGACAAGGCAGACGAATACTCCAAGGAATACGAGCAGGACCGCGAAGTGGGCTACCTCCAGCTGGCCGACACGCTCGGGATTGTCCTTTTCCGCACGCAAATCGGCATGCAGCGCAACAGTTCTCTCTACGACGAGGTCGACTACGCCAAGGCGTACTCCGCCGACCTCACGCTGCTTTTGCCGTTCCACTTCCGCTTTAACGCCACCCTCCGTCACGACAACAAGTTCCCCGACGTGTGGCAACAAAAATTCAACGACACAGGCCGCATGAGCTTTGCCCGCAAGGACCTCAAGACCGAAGTCCGCGACCGCCATACCGCAAACATCGGCTGGTACTCCCGCGAAGTGTTCTACGGACTCGGCATCCGCCACGAAGACGCCGACGACCTCATTAAGCAGCGCTGGGTCAAGGGCCACGGCCTTGAATCGGTGGAGCAGGCATTCCAGTGGACCAACGTGAGCGAAGCCGAGACCTACGACTGGCTTTTCCAGCTGGGGTTCCGCCTGGGCAACTGGAAGTTCTACCTCGAACGCGGGCAGGTTTTGGACCGCGACGCCAGTGAAAAACTCATCGACACTCCGGAACTGTACTACAAGGGCAGCATCCACTGGCAAAACCGCTTTGTGCGCAACCGCCTGGGTGTAAGTGTCCGCGTGGACTGGCAGTGGTTTGACAACCGCTACGACTGCACCATCAACGAGGACGGACTCCCCGAGCTCGAAGAGATGCGCCACTACCTGGCACTCGACTTCGAAGCCCGCATGCAGATTTTGAGTTTCGAGCTGTACAACCGCATCGAGAACTTCAACCACAGCATTTACATGCCGGCTTCGGGCTACACGCCCGAAGGACTCCGCTTCTCATACGGCATCGTTTGGACCTTCAAGAACTAGATTTGTATATTAAGAACCATGAAACAAAAATTCCTAAAGTTTTTTGACGCCGTTCTCGCCTACCTAAAGACGCTGAACTGGCCCGTCCTGCTCGGCATCGCCCTGTTCTGCATCGTTCTCGCCATCGTGAACAACATCCGCGTAAGCGACGACAAGTCCGTCGACTGGATTGGCACGCAAGACGTGATGGAAAAACCGGCAGACATTCTCTAGGGGGCGACCATGATCGAATGCTTTGAAAAACAGAATATCAAGCGCTCCATCGTCGCGGGCGTTATCCTCCTCGTCGCTTCGTTCTTTGTGGCCGTTGGCGTCGCCGAAATCAGCTTCCCCGAGAGCCTCCTCACCTTCACCGACCAGGACTGGCTCATGGATATTTGGCCCAAGGCCTACCGTTACAACATCCATGTGGGGCTCAGCGCCGTGATTATCGCCTGCGGGCTCATTGTGCCCGCCTACAAACTGCAAAAGGACTTCGCCATCCGCGCCCTCGAGACGCTCTGCCGCATCGGCATCGGCGGGATGTTCATCTTCGCCTCCATCTTCAAGATCCAGGACCCGCACCAGTTCGCGACCCTCGTGGCGCAGTACCAATTCTTCTCGGCGCTGCATGTCGACTTCGTCAACAACTTCTTTGCGCTAGTTTACCCGCAATTTGAACTCTGGTTCGGGCTCGCGATGATCTTCACGCCGTTCGTGAAGGAATCAGCATTCGCCATCTTCTGGATGTTCGTGAGCTTCATCATCGCGCTCGCCTGGGCGCTGTGGAACGACCTCGGCATCACCTGCGGATGCTTTGAACTCGAAGGCGCTCAAGACAAGGCTGAGGCATGGACCAGCCTCATCCGCGACCTCGTGCTCATTTGGCCTACGCTGTGGCTCGCCTTCCGCAAGAACAAGAGCCTGATTAGCGTCTGGAAAAAGTAACGTTCGGAATTACATAAAAAAAGCCCCGGACTTTGGCCGGGGCATTTTTTTTAATAGATGTCCGCACCTGAGACGACGAACGAGCGGTCTTTACCCGTCTTATTTCTGTTCCTCGCTGGTGCTCAGCAGGTAGGCGTTGATGAACGGCTTGATCTTGCCGTCGAGCACGCCCGCCGTGTCGGAAGTCTCGACACCGGTGCGCAAGTCCTTCACCAGCTGGTAGGGCTGCAGCACGTAGCTGCGGATCTGGCTACCCCACTCGACCTTCTTCTTCTCGGCCATGCGGGCGTCGCGCTTGGCTTCTTCTTCCAAGCGGTAGTGCTCGGCGACCATCGTCTTGAGCATCTTGTAACAGGTCTCGCGGTTCTGTATCTGGCTACGTTCCGTCTGGCAACTCGCCATGATTCCTGTAGGCAAGTGCGTCATGCGCACGGCGGAGTCCGTCTTGTTGATGTACTGGCCACCGGCTCCGCTACTGCGGTAGGTGTCCACGCGCACATCAGCCATGTCCAAATCGAATTCCACGTCTTCGTGTTCGGGGTACAGGTACACGGCAGTAAAGCTCGTGTGGCGGCGTGCGTTCGCGTCGAACGGACTGATACGCACCAGGCGGTGCACGCCTATTTCGGAGCGGAGCAGCCCGTAGGCATTCTCGCAGGTCACCTCGATGGTGGCGCTCTTGAGTCCCGCATCTTCGGCTTCCTGGAAGTCCACCACCTTGAAGTCCATGTTCTCGCGTTCAAAGAAATGCGTATACATGCGGAAGAGCATCAGAGCCCAGTCTTGCGACTCGGTGCCGCCCGCACCCGGATGGATGGACATGAGGCAGGCGCAGGCATCATCCGGCCCGTTCAGCATCTTCTTGAATTCCATCTCCTCGACTCTGGCCTTCAATGCGGCAATATCCGCTTCAATGGAGGCGGTCAAGTCGGCGGAATCCTCTTCCTTGCTCATCTCGTACATTTCGGCCAGGTCGTCGCAAATCTGCGAGACCTCTTTCCAAGAATCGAGCAACCCACGAAGGTTCCCGATTTTTTTCATCATGGACTGGGCCTTGTCCTGGTCATTCCACAAATTGGGATCTGCGGAATCCTTCTCGAGCACATAAAGTTCTTCGGTCTTTGCCTCTAAGTCAAAGATACCCCCAGAGTTTGTCAATGCGGGTACGCAATTCGATAAGCCCAGTGTGTGTAGTCTGGAAAGCCATCAATCAACCTGAACTAGTTAGCGCCGCCAATGGCCTGGGGCGGAGTGTACTTCTTGTCGAGGTACTGCACCTTGTAGACCTTGGCAAGACCGTCCAAATAGGCCTTGAGCTGCATCTGGCGGTCCTGTTCGGCCTGCACGCGGAGGATGTAGTCGATCTGGTGCTTGTAGCTCTCGTACTTGCCGTCGTTCTTCTCGGTAAGCATAAAGATGGAAACGCCGTCCTTCTCCACAACCACGTCAGTGATCTCGCCGACCTTGATCTTAGCGACAGCCTTGGCAAAGGCGTCGCCCTTGCTCTTGGCGAGGAACTTGTTCATCACGCCACCGGTCTTCTTGGCTTCGGGGTCGTCGCTATAAACAGCGGCCAGCTGGGCGAAAGTCGCCTTCTTGGTGCGGACCTGGGCGGCAAGGCCCTTCAGCACTTCCTTTGCGTCCTCGATTTCCTGCTTGGACTTGCCCTTCGTACTCATGTAGATGCGCGCACCGCTGATGGTGTCGTTGATCTGAGCCTTACCCTTGTTGAGTTCCCAGAAAGCTTCCTTCTGCTTTTCTGTCGGGTCCTTCGGGTACGGGACCTTCTTCTCAAGGAGGGCTTCGCTCTTGAGCTGGTCCTCGATCTTGGACTTGAACTGCGCCATGGTCGTGTTGGACTTCTTCAGTTCCTTCTGGAAGGCGTCTTCGCTGGGGAACTGCTTTTTAAAGAGCTTGGTCACGCTGTCGACCTTGGACTGGGCGACCTTGATGCCCTGCTTTTTGCATTCGAGCTTCACGAGTTCCTGGCCGACGAGGTTGTCGATGACCGCATAGCGGACCTGGGTCATGGTTTCTTCGTTCACCTTCTTGCCATGGAACTGCTGGGCAGCAAGCATCTGTGCCAAGCTATCAATTTTACCGGCAGAAATACCCGTCTTTTCGACGCGGATTACGTCAAGGCTCTTGGAGTTCAAGAGCTGGGCCGAAGCAATACCCGCGGCAAGCACCACGGCTAAAACACTACGAGAAACAATCTTAAGAGACATTATCTATCCTTTTTAAAAATTTCCGGGTATAATATAGCAAATTTTACCCCATAAAGGCATTGAAGGTAAACGCAAGGCGGTTCGCCTTGTAGGTTACATCGTAGCTGTACCTGAGCTCTAGTCCCAACCCCAAAAATTTGTTCACCTTATACGTCACATATGTGCCGCCACCATATTCGATAAAACCGTAATAATAGGGTTCGCCAAAGTCCGACTTCTCTTTTTTCCAATAGCAGTCCGTATCGTCATCCCAACAACTAATCGGGCTTGAGTCATCTTCCTTATAAGGCACCCAATGATCGCCACCACCTGCAGTATAGAGAGCCTCGCTCCGGGAGGCAAACTGGAACAATCCAACAAGCAAGGCGGGAGTCGGCGAAATCTGTTCCATTACGCTTATGCCGCCCCGAAACCATTCGGGCTTACCATCACAGACACCAATAAGCCTCCAGTCCGTCCACCCCATGATGCCGAAATGCTCAAAGGCGGTCCCAAGAGTCATGTAAGGATTAGATATCTGAAGTCCAAAACCAAATCCAAAATGATCTATGAAACGAATGAGCGACATGCCAAAATCGAACGGCCATTCCGTTTCAACGATCTCTTCCCACACACTGGTGCTATGCTCGTTTTCCGGCGCCTGTATCGCCGAATCGGACGTAGACGCCGTATACACCGTCAACGAGGCATCGAAGAAAAAACCGCCCATACTGTCGCGGTTATGGTAAGCCGACATGAACGCCCCCGACGACGGTGGCCGCATCGTGCACCCCGCCAACAAGACAAGGGAGAGGCCCAGCACAATTTTCAACAAACTAGACATCGCACCGCATAATATAAGAAAACTTATGGGCGTTCCCCCTACGGGGGCGGGCTCTGCTCGCCTTCGGCTCATCGAGCCTCGCTACGCAAGTCTCGCCACATAGTGCGACGATCCCTAACGCATAGCAACAAAGACATCTACTCTTTATTCTTTAAACAGCGAACCGACAGGCCGTGGGAACGGTCATTGCTGTTGGAGATGCCGGCCGAGGTGCCGTAGGAATAGAAACTATACCCGCCCAGAGACCACCAGAACCCTCCAGTCGAGACATAGCCGCCGTTCGAATACCGGCGTCCGGTCGGCAGGGCGCCGAAACCGAAGTTGTCGTCGCCGCTATTCACTCCCCAGCCGGTACGCGAGGAAAGGACCTGGCCGGCGTTCCCAAGCGTTTCGGCGTTGGACTTCAGGGTCATCCATTCGCTGTAAACCGGGATGTGCCAGCCGTCGGGGCATACGCCCTGGAGCTCGCCGTTCACGTTCTTGGACGCATCGAGGTAGCACGAGATGCCCTCGCCGCACTCGGCCTCCGTGCGGCCGACAGACGCGGCCCACGTGTAGAGCCGGCCGCCCACGGAGCAGTATTCGGCCTTGCCGTCGAAGCAGAAGCTCTGGACGCCGTCGTTGACCTTGTAGTTCAGGTTCTCAGCCATCCACGTCTGCCCGCCTATCTGCACCGTACGGTACGTGTGGCCGTCACGCGAGTCTGTCAGCGTGCCGTAGGTAATGTCGGGGTTCACGCGGGCGGAAAGGGGGACATCCCAGCTCCAGTTGGCCATGGGCACCCAGCTCTTTCCGGTACAGTAGTATATGCTGTCGGCGTTCACCTTGCCGTTCATCGTCCGGCCGGCATTCGACGAGTTGCAGGTCTCCCCTTCGGTATCGCGGCACAGCGTGGTCTGGCACGCCTTGGCGTTTTCAACGCAGCGGACAGACAGGCCGTGGGAACGGTCATTGCTGTTGGAGATGCCGGCCGAGGTGCCGTAGGAATAGAAACTATACCCGCCAAGAGACCACCAGAACCCTCCAGTCGAGACATAGCCGCCGTTCGAATACCGGCGTCCGGTCGGCAGGGCGCCGAAGCCGAAGTTGTCGTCGCCGCTATTCACTCCCCAGCCGGTACGCGAGGAAAGGACCTGGCCGGCGTTCCCAAGCGTTTCGGCGTTGGACTTCAGGGTCATCCATTCGCTGTAAACCGGGATGTGCCAGCCGTCGGGGCATACGCCCTGGAGCTCGCCGTTCACGTTCTTGGACGCATCGAGGTAGCACGAGATGCCCTCGCCGCACTCGGCCTCCGTGCGGCCGACAGACGCGGCCCACGTGTAGAGCCGGCCGCCCACGGAGCAGTATTCGGCCTTGCCGTCGAAGCAGAAGCTCTGGACGCCGTCGTTGACCTTGTAGTTCAGGTTCTCAGCCATCCATGTCTGCCCGCCTATTTGCACCGTACGGTACGTGTGGCCGTCACGCGGAAGATGCCCCAAAGTTAGTTGAAATTTCTGCAACCAAAAAGAAAAAGGTGGTCTCCAACTTGTAAATTTGGTTCAGCAAAAAAACACCAAGCA
>NZ_FQYM01000042.1:12206-15695 GCF_900141705.1 Fibrobacter sp. UWP2 | reverse complement strand
GAAAAGAGCATGAAACTACTTGACAATGAAGCGCTAATAGCCTAGATTTACACCAGTTGGAGACCTGGATTTTCAACTAAAAAAGGGACAAATTCCGTTTGTCCGTGGCGTTGTCTGGACATTCCTGCACTTTGTTTCGCTCATGTTCCCGATGATGATGCTCTTTTATTTTTTGATGGAGCAGATGGGCATTGGTGAATTTGCTGGTAAAACTCCGCACGGAACCTTGTTCTATGTGGGAATTGCTGCAGTCCTGTTTATCGTGATGCTTGTTATTTACAGGTTCTCGTACAGCGCGACTTACAGCAGCGTATACGACGAAAGCATGCGCCGCCGCGTCTCGATTGCCGAAAAGCTCCGCAAGTTGCCGCTCTCCTTCTTTGGCAAAAAGAACCTTTCGGATTTGACGTCGACCATCATGGACGATTGCAACGCGCTCGAAATGATTTTCTCGCACGCCGTACCGGAACTTTTCGCCGCCATCGGAAGCGTCACCGTTATCGGAATCATGCTGTTCTGCTACAACTGGAAAATGTCTATCGCACTTTTCTGGGTGGTACCCGCAGCGGCATTGCTCATTGCGCTATCCAAGAAAATTCAGGACCGCTGGTTCGAAAATTCATATAACGCCCGCCGCGTGATTATAGAAGATATCCAGGAAGGTCTCGAAAACGTGCAGGAAATCCGCTCGTATTCGGGCGAAACCGCCTACCTCGATCAATTTGACAAGGATTGCATCAACTACGAAAAATCGCAGATGGATTCCGACGTGAAGGTGGGTTCGTTCCTGAATTCGGCGCAGGGCATTCTCAAGATGGGTCTTGCCACGGTGCTGATTACAGGCGCAAGGCTTTGGACCAAGGGCGAAATCGACGTGTTTACCTACCTGGTGTTTATCGTGTGCGCGGCAACGGTCTACAATCCGGTTTTCTTGGTGTTCAACAATCTCGCCGAGCTCTTCTTTGTGAATGTGCGCCTGCGCCGTTTCCGCGAAATGGACCAGATGCCCATACAGCAGGGCGCAAGCAATTTCGTCCCCGCTAATTACGACATCGAATTCAAGGATGTTGACTTTAATTACAACGAAAACAAGCAAGTTCTGAAAAAGGTTTCGTTCACGGCAAAGCAAGGCGAAATCACCGCACTTGTGGGGCCGAGCGGCAGCGGAAAGACGACTGCAGCAAAACTCGCGGCACGCTTTTGGGATATTCAAGGCGGCAAGGTGACCCTCGGCGGGCAGGACATCAGCAAGATTGACCCTGAAACGCTCCTCAAGAATTTCTCCATCGTCTTCCAGGACGTGGTGCTGTTCAACACAAGCATCAAGGACAACATCCGCATCGGCAAGCGCGACGCCAGTGACGAAGAAATCCTGAAGGTGGCAAAACTCGCGGGATGCGATGAATTCGTGCAGAAGATGCCGCAAGGCTATGACACCGTCATCGGCGAAAACGGCGAAACGCTCTCGGGCGGAGAACGCCAGCGAATCTCGATTGCACGCGCCTTGTTGAAAGACGCGCCCATCATCTTGCTCGACGAAGCGACCGCAAGTCTCGACGTAGAAAACGAATCCAAGATCCAGCGCGGCATTTCGCAGCTGGTGAAGGGCAAGACTGTCATCATCATCGCGCACCGCATGCGTACCATCGCAAACGCCGACAAAGTCGTGGTACTGCAAGACGGTCTCATCGCCGAAACGGGCACCCCTGCCGAGCTCAAGGCGAAAGGCGGCCTGTTCTGCAAGATGCTTGAATTGCAAATGAACAAAAATTAATACAAAATTAGCCTTGACAAACATCAAGGCTTTTTTATATATTTGTTAGAGAAATCTAACTTTACAATTTATTTGTAGTTTGCAATAAAAATGAATCGCCTTTTAGACCACCGTCTTGTTCGCCAATGCGCGCCAACACTCGCGGGACTCAAGGTCGGAAGTTTATTCTGCCTTGAATCTTCACCCAGCGAAACGCTGTGTAAACAACTCGCCCACTGGAACAAGGAGCTCAACCCTCGCGGCGTGTGCGTGCGCGTTATCGCAGAACGCTGCGGTCGCAGTTTTATCTACGTCTATCGCGAAGACGCCCTGAAAAAGCTTATTGCCGAGCCGGAAATCCGCCATTTTCTCGCCACCTACGGCTACACAGACTTTAGCACCGACTGTGCACTCGCATACATGACGGCGCGCATCCGCAAATGCCACTGTTTTCCGCACGAAGTCGGACTATTCTTGGGCTACCCCCTCGAAGACGTGAAAGGGTTCATTATCAACGGCGGCAGGAATAGCAAATATACGGGCTACTGGAAAGTATACGGCGATGTAACCGAATGCGAAAAACGGTTCGCCTGCTTTCGCAAGTGCTTCGATGTTTTCAACAAACTATTTGAAAAAGGATATTCGCTGCCGATGCTGACCGTCCGAAACGCAGCGTAATCAAACGACATTTACCTCTTTAATTCACCTAGGAGAATCACAATGGAAAAAATCGCAGTCATTTACTGGAGCGGAACCGGCAACACCGAACTGATGGCAAAATACGTCGCCGAAGGTGCAAAGGCCGCCGGCGCCGAAGCCGACGTGTTCAGCGTCTCGGACTTTTCGCAGGGCCAGCTGAGCGAATACGCCCGCTATGCGCTGGGTTGCCCCGCCATGGGCGCCGAGGAACTCGAAGATTCCGAATTCCAGCCCTTCTACGAAGCCGTCAAACCCGCACTCAACGGCAAGAAAGTCGCCCTGTTCGGCTCTTATGGCTGGGGTGGCGGCGAATGGATGAACCCGTGGAAGGCCGATGCTGAAGCCGCTGGCCTCGTGTTGGTCGCAGAGCCGCTCGCCATCGAGAACGCCCCCGATGACGCCGGCAAGGCCGCCTGCCAGGATCTCGGCAAGGCGCTCGCCACCGCCTAAAAAGACTTTTTCTTTCTTATAGTGTTTTGGATTGAAGCAGCCCTGACGGAATCACACTCCGTTGGGGCTTTGCCGTTCCCCATTTTTCTATCTTTTTGGTAGTTATGTCCTACTTCGACTACACGGCAAACACCCCGGCATGCGAAGAAGCCTTGCAACGATTCTGCGAAGTTGAACGCAGGTTTATCGGCAACGCCAATTCGAATCACGAAGCAGGGCATGCAGCAAAAGCATTTCTCGCCCAGGTGACCGATTCCATCGCGAAACTTTTGGGCGTAAACCCCGACGAAATCATTTACACCTCGGGCGCCAGCGAAAGCAACAATACCGCCATCCGCGGCATCGTCCAGGCCAAGCGCCATGTGGGCAAGCACATCGTCACGAACCCGCTGGAGCATTCTTCGGTAAGCGCCACGCTCACGGCCCTGCAAGAAGCGGGCTACGAAATCGAGATGGCAAAAATCGGCACCGATGGAAAAATCGACCTGGAAGACTTGAAGAGCCTGCTCCGCAAAGATACGGTGCTTGTGACGGTAAACGCGGTCGATAGCGAACTCGGGACGGTACAACCGCTGGAAGCCATCAGC
>NZ_FQYM01000042.1:0-11516 GCF_900141705.1 Fibrobacter sp. UWP2 | reverse complement strand
TCATGGCCGCATTCGACAGCTGCTACAAGGAACTTTGCAAATAAACGCAAAAAAGGTAATGAAAATGGCACGAGAACTTTCATTTGTCCAAAGCGTAGAACGGAGCATTTCGAAAACATACCGCGAAAGGCTCTGGACGCCGTTCATTACCGCCATCAAGAACTACAAGCTCATCGAAGCGGGCGACAAAATCGCCGTCTGCATTTCCGGCGGCAAGGATTCCATGCTCATGGCGAAGCTCATCCAGATGCTCCACCGCCACAGCGACGTGAAATTCGACGTGGAATACCTGGTAATGGACCCCGGTTACAACGAAATCAACCGCCAGAAAATCGAAAGCAACGCAAAGCTCCTGGAAATCCCCATCACTGTTTTCGAGACGAACATTTTCGACGTGGCAAACAACACCGAACGTTCCCCCTGCTACGTTTGCGCCAAGATGCGCCGCGGCCACCTCTACCACAAGGCAAAGGACCTGGGCTGCAACAAGATTGCGCTGGGTCACCACCTTTCCGATGTCATCGAGACCACCGTCATGGCGATGTTCTACGGCTCGCAACTGCAGGGCATGATGCCCAAACTCCACAGCCTGAATTTCGGCGGCATGGAACTCATCCGCCCTATGTATTGCATCAACGAGCAAGACATTATCAACTGGAAAAATTACAACGGGCTGCAGTTTATCCAGTGCGCCTGCCGCTTTACCGAAAGTTGCACCGTCTGTGACAACGGCGGTGGCGGTAGCAAGCGCCAAGAAATCAAGGCGCTCATCAAGCGCCTCAAGCGCGAAAACCCGAACATCGAAAAGAGCATCTTCAACAGCCTGCACTCCGTCTGCATCGAGACGTTCCCCGGCTACAAGGCCGGCGGCGAACTGCATTCGTTCCTGGACGATTACGAGGAACGCTTACCGCAGAAAGGGTGACTTTCCGAAGCTTTTTTTACAGAAAACGTAATATTACATTTCTTTTTTCAATTTTTGGAAAATTCCGAATTTTTGTAACAGCTCGAAAATTGCGATTTTGCAAAGAAATCGTCATTTTACCTTTTGGCACGTTTTTTGCACTCATGGCACCGAAAACAAAATTCATAGGAGATTGCCATGAACAACGAATACAGATTAAAAGCTATCAAGGAAATCGCCAGCGAAAAAGCCGGCGAGAACCTCCCCGCAGCCCCCGCAAGCATCGACTTTTACGGCGAGGATGTCTTTAACGCGGAGGCCATGCGCGCCTACCTGCCCAAGGACATCTGCAAAAAGCTATTCGCCACCATCGACGAGGGCGCACCGCTCGACGCGAGCATCGCGAACGAAGTCGCACACGCCATGAAGAAGTGGGCCATCGACCGCGGTGCCACCCACTTCACGCACTGGTTCCAGCCCCTTACTGGTTCCACCGCCGAAAAGCACGACAGTTTCTTGGAACCCGAGAACGGCAAGGCCATCATGGCCTTCAGCGGCAAGAACCTGATTGTCGGCGAACCGGACGCTTCTTCCTTCCCGAGCGGCGGCCTTCGCTCCACCTTCGAAGCCCGCGGCTACACCGCCTGGGATCCGACCTCTCCGGCTTTCATCAAGCGCCACGGCAACGGTGCAACGCTCTGCATCCCGACCGCTTTCTGTAGCTACACCGGCGAAGCACTTGACAAGAAGACTCCGCTTCTCCGCTCTATTCAGGCCCTGCAGAAGTCCGCCGACCGCCTCATGGGTCTCTTCGGCGTTGCCCAGCAGAAGGTCACCGTCACTCTCGGTGCCGAACAGGAATACTTCCTGATCGACAAGCGTTTCTACCTGCAGCGTCCGGACCTGTACCAGGCTGGTCGTACCTTATTCGGTGCAGCACCTGCAAAGCACCAGCAGATGGAAGACCACTACTTCGGTAGCATTCCGGCTCGCATCATCAACTTCATGAACGATGTGGAAAAGGAACTCTGGAAGCTCGGCATTCCGGCCAAGACCCGCCACAACGAAGTCGCTCCGGCCCAGTTCGAACTTGCTCCGATGTTCGAAGAAGTGAACCTTGCCTGCGACCACAACATGCAGATTATGGAAGTGCTCCGCCAGGTCGCTGACCGCCACGGTCTCGTCTGCCTGCTGCACGAAAAGCCGTTCGCCGGCATCAACGGTTCCGGTAAGCACAACAACTGGTCCGTGAACTATGGCAAGACCAACCTCTTGAACCCGGGCAAGGACCCGCACCAGAACGCCATCTTCCTCACCACGCTCTGCGCCGTGATCTACGCTGTCGACACCCACGCCGACTTGCTCCGTATGGCTGTTGCTAGCGCCGGTAACGACCACCGTCTCGGTGCCAACGAAGCTCCTCCGGCAATCATCTCCATGTACCTCGGCGACCAGCTCGCCGACGTCATCGATCAGCTCGAAAAGGGCGATCCGAAGTCCAGCAAGCAGGCCGGTGCACTGAAGCTCGGTTCTGACACTCTCCCGCCGCTCCCGCGCGACGCTACGGACCGTAACCGTACTTCTCCGTTCGCCTTTACCGGCAACAAGTTCGAATTCCGCGCTCCGGGTTCTAGCCAGAGCTGCTCCGAACCGAACGTCATCCTCAACACGATCGTCGCCGAAGCCTTCGACATCATCGCCGATAAGCTCGCCAATGTTTCTGCCGACAAGTTCCACGAAGAACTGCAGAACCTTTTGCAGAAGATCGTCAAGGAACACAAGCGCGTTATCTTCAACGGCAACGGCTACACCGACGAATGGGTGGAAGAAGCTGCCAAGCGCGGCCTCCCGAACATCCGCACCACCATGGAAGCCCTCCAGGCTCTCAACAAGAAGGAAAATGTGGCCCTGTTCGAAAAGTACGGCGTGTTCAACAAGCGCGAACTCGACTCCCGTTACGAAGTCAACATGGAAGATTACCACAAGAAGATTCACATCGAAGGCAAGATTGCATTCGACATCGCGAAGAACGTGGTGCTTCCGCAGGTGCTCTGCGCCTACAGCAACGCCCTCAAGACCAACGAATTGGCTAAGGGCCAGGGCTTCTACGCGGTAGACGGTTACGCTCGCGAACTTGGCGAAAAGCTCAAGGAACTTGATGCCGCGGTCGCCCAGATGGAAATCGCTCTCGGCGAAAAGCACGAAGTCATCCTCGACGCCATGGCAAACCTCCGCATTATCGTGGACAAAATCGAAAGCATCGTGCCCGACGAGAAGTGGCCTCTGCCGAAGTATCGTGAGATGTTATTCATCTATTAGTAGATGAATAACATCGGCTGCGCGTCGAAGGTGCGCAGCCAAATGCCAATTTATCTACTAATCCCCACTCTTATTCATATACTGAACCTCATAAATGCAATTCGTCGGCATCGCGCCGGCGGATTGCTTTTACAAAAAATGAAATAGAACATGCACCTCGAAATTTTTTCAAAAAAACACTTCCACCGCAGGAAAAACATTTTCTATATTTTGGTTCCGATGAAAATATCGGAATCCATCGAAGCACACTTGAGCACCGCCGTTGCAGGAATCTCGCAACGGAACCAGGCGACTCTCCCCGCTCGTTCTATCGGACATCTGATTTTTCTTATTCCCGTTTTTAATCGTCTTTATCGTTTGGCAAAAGCTTTTGGCTTTTGCCTTTATTTTTTACTGTCACCCTGGAGCAAGGCCACGCCGCGCGATAGGGTCCATATGGATTCTATCGCCCTTACAGGGCTCCAGAATGACATTACGAAACAAGTTTTTATTTAACGAGAGCAATATATGACTGACAGATTCAACTGGAAAGCGAAACGCGAGAAGAAGGCGTTTCTGGCATTGGCGGACGGAACCGTCTTTAGGGGTTATGCCTTCGGACAGGCAACCGACACCGTCGGTGAAGCTGTGTTCAACACCGGCATGGCAGGTTACAAGCAGATTTTGACGGACCCCTCCTATGCGGGCCAGTTCGTGGTGTTCACCACGGCCGAAGTCGGTGCATACGCGGCGAACCTCGAAAAGTCCGAATCGCGCGACGTGTTCCTGAACGGAATCGTCGTGAACTCGTTGGACGATGTCTCCAAGGAAATCGGCGAAGAAAGCCTGCACGACTACATGCTCGCCCACAAGAAGCCGGGCATCGCGGGAGTCGATACGCGCGCGCTCACCATCCATCTGCGTGACCACGGGGCACAGAAAGCTTACCTCCACGTAGACGGCACCGACATGAGCGAAGCCGACGCAATCGCAAAGGCAAAGGCCTGGGAAGGCCTCGATGGTCAGGATTACGCCAGCAAGGTCAGCGACCCGAAGGGCTACGAATTCAGTACCGAAGGCGACCTGAACGTTGTCGCGCTCGATTTCGGTATCAAGACGAACATCTTGAGAAATCTCGCAGAACAAAACATGAAGGTAACGGTCCTCCCGATCAACGCCACCTACGAACAAATTATGGCGAAGAATCCGGATGGTGTATTCCTCTCGAACGGACCTGCCGACCCGAACAGCCTCCCGCAAGTGGCGGCAGTCGTCAAGCAGCTTTTGGGCAAGGTCCCGCTGATGGGCATCTGCCTCGGAAACCAGTTGCTCGGCCTCGCGCTCGGCGCAAAGGTTTCCAAGCTCAAGTTCGGCCATCACGGCTGCAACCATCCGGTGAAAAACCTGAAGACCGGCGCCGTAGAAATCACGAGCCAGAACCACAACTATGCCATCGAAGAATCTTCGCTCCCCACGAATGTAGAAGTCAGCCACATCAACCTGAACGACAACACCGTTGAGGGCATTCGCCACAAGGAACTCCCCGCGTTCAGCGTGCAGTACCATCCGGAATCCGCTCCGGGCCCGAACGATTCCTACTACCTGTTCGGCGAGTTCAGACAAATGATCGAAGAATTCAAGAGAGGCGAACATGGCTAAGGCAACCGCAAAAAAACAGACCAAGTACATCTTCATTACCGGCGGCGTGGTCAGCTCCCTCGGTAAAGGAATCACCTCCGCATCGCTGGCGCTACTGCTCAAGAGTCGCGGCTACAAGGTGTTCATGCAGAAGCTGGACCCGTACCTGAACGTGGACCCGGGCACCATGAGCCCCTACCAGCACGGTGAAGTCTTCGTGACCGACGACGGTTACGAAACCGACCTTGACTTGGGCCACTACGAACGCTTCGCAGGCGTGCAATGCTCCAAGGCCTCCAGCTATACCTCTGGCCGCATTTATTCCTCTGTGCTTGCCAAGGAACGCGCCGGTAAGTATCTGGGCGGTACCGTACAGGTCATTCCGCACATCACCAACGAAATCAAGGACGCATTCCGTTCTGCAGCCGAAAGCGGCGCCGACATCGTGCTCTGCGAAATCGGCGGTGTGGCTGGCGACATCGAATCTCTCCCCTTCCTGGAAGCCGCAAGACAGTTCCGCTTCGAAGTCGGCGTGGAAAACACCTGCTTTGTCCACCTGGTTTTGGTGCCTTACCTGAAGGCCGCAGGCGAACTCAAGACAAAGCCCTCGCAGCACTCGGTTGCCGAACTTCGCAACATCGGTATTTTCCCGGACATTCTCGTGTGCCGCACCGAAATGACGATTCCGCAGGATCACCTCGACAAGCTTGCGCTCTTCTGCAACGTGAAGCCCGAATGCGTCATCGAAGAAAAGGACGTGACTGATTCTGTATACGCCGTGCCCCGCGAACTTTCCAAGCAGGAACTCGACCTTCGCGTTCTTGAACAGCTCCACTTGAGCGTACACCCCATTATCCACTCTGAATGGGACAAACTCGTCAAGAAGGCCACCCAGCCCAAGTACGAATGCACCATCGCGCTTGTGGGCAAGTACATCGCCATCCGCGACGCCTACAAGTCCGTGCACGAAGCCTTGCAGCATGCCGGCATGGAACACAACGCCAAGGTGAAAGTGGAATGCATCGAGGCCGAAGAACTCGAAAAGAATCCGAACCTCATCAAGAATGCAGACGGCATTCTGATTCCGGGCGGTTTCGGTAGCCGCGGCGTGAACGGCAAATGCGTAGCCATTCGCTATGCCCGCGAACACAAGGTTCCGCTGCTGGGTATCTGCCTCGGCATGCAGTGCTGCGTGATTGAATTCGCCCGCAACGTGCTCGGCTGGAAAGACGCCAACTCTACGGAATTCGACGAAAAGACGGCCCACCCGGTCATCGACCTGATGGACGAACAGAAAAACGTCACCGACAAGGGCGGCACCATGCGCCTCGGCGCTTACCCGTGCAAGCTCATGAAGGATTCCAACGCGGCAAAGCTCTACAAGAGCGAAAAGATTAGCGAACGTCACCGCCACCGCTACGAATTCAACTACAACAGCGAATTCCGCAAGGAACTCGAAAAGGCCGGTCTGAAAATCGCTGGTACATCGCCCGACGGCAAGCTCGTCGAGATGGTGGAAATCAAGAACCACCCCTACTTCGAAGCCTGCCAGTTCCATCCGGAATTCAAGAGCCGTCCCACGGCACCGCACCCACTGTTCAGCGGACTTGTAAAAGCAGCACTTGCTCAAAAGAATAAGAAAAATGTGAATGGAGGCAAAAAGAATGCCTAAGCGTACCGACATCAAGAAGATTATGCTCATTGGTTCTGGCCCGATCGTGATTGGCCAGGGCTGCGAATTCGACTATTCTGGCGTGCAGGCCTGTAAGGTGCTCCGCCGTGAAGGTTACGAAGTAGTGCTGGTGAACTCCAACCCGGCCACCATCATGACCGACCCTGAAATGGCCGACCGAACCTACATCGAGCCACTGAGCGTCGACATTCTGCACGAAATCATCCGTCGCGAACGTCCGGACGCCTTGCTCCCGACACTCGGTGGCCAGACCGCACTCAACCTCGCTATGGAACTGAATGAACGCGGCATTCTCGACCGCTACCAGGTGGAACTCATCGGCGCCAAGGCCGAATCCATCCAGCGCGCCGAAGACCGTCACCTGTTCAAGGAAGCCATGCTCAAGATTGGGCTTGACCTCCCGCGCTCCGGTTCAGCACACTCCATGAGCGAAGCGACCGCTATCGCCCACACCATCGGAAGCTGGCCGCTCATCATCCGTCCGGGCTTCACCCTCGGTGGTACCGGCGGCGGTATCGCCCACAACGAAGAAGAATTCGAGACCATCGTGAACCGCGGTCTTGACGCCTCGCTCAACAACGAAGTACTTATCGAAGAATCGCTCCTCGGCTGGAAAGAATTCGAGATGGAAGTCATGCGCGATAAGAAGGGCAATGCCGTTATCGTGTGTTCCATCGAAAACCTCGACCCGATGGGCGTGCATACCGGCGACTCCATCACGGTCGCCCCGATCCAGAGCCTCGATGACCGCGCCTACCAGGCCATGCGCGACGACTCCCTGAAAGTCATGGAAGCTATCGGCGTGGAAACCGGTGGATCTAACGTGCAGTGGGCTATCGAACCCAAGACCGGCCGCCGCATCATCATCGAAATGAACCCGCGCGTGAGCCGTTCTTCGGCTCTCGCCTCCAAGGCAACGGGCTTCCCCATCGCAAAGATTGCAGCCCTCCTCGCCGTGGGCTACACGCTCGACGAACTCCGCAACGACATTACGCAGACGACCCCAAGCTGCTTCGAACCGGCGCTTGACTACGTTGTCGTGAAGGTCCCGCGCTTCACCTTCGAAAAGTTCCCGAAGGCCGATTCCACGCTCGGCACCCAGATGAAGTCTGTGGGCGAAGCGATGGCCATCGGTACGAACTTCAAGCAGGCCATGCAGAAGGCCCTCCGTTCTCTCGAAACGGGATTCGGCGGATTCGGTGCCTGCGCCAAGTGCGAAAAGTTCAAGGAATACGACGACGAAACGCTCGCCAAGGAAGTCGCCCGCCCGAGCGCCGAACGCATCTTCGTGTTGCACGAAGCACTGCGCCGCAAGTGGGGCGTCGAGAAGTTGTACGAAATCACGAAAATCGACCGCTACTTCTTGCGCCATCTCGAAGAACTCGCCCTCTACGAAGACGAAATCCTTTCCGCAGGCTCGTTGGAAGCGCTGGCAAAGGACTTACCACTCTTCCGCCAGGCCAAGGAATTCGGCTACAGCGACATCCAGATTGGTTACCTGTTCCACAAGACTCCCGAAGAAGTCATGGCGGTGCGCAAGCAAATTGGCCTTGTTCCGAGCTACTACTCCGTCGACACATGCGCCGGCGAATTCGAAGCCATTACGCCATATTATTACAGCTGCTATGCGGATAGCACCGAACCCGTCCGCGACCACCAGGGCAAAAAGACCATCATGGTGCTCGGCGGCGGCCCGAACCGAATAGGTCAGGGTATCGAATTCGACTACTGCTGCTGCCACGCCGCCTTTACGCTGCGCCGCGAAGGCTACGAAGTCATCATGGTGAATTCCAACCCCGAAACGGTTTCCACCGACTACGACACTTCGGACAAGCTCTACTTTGAACCGCTCACGCTCGAAGACGTGATGGGCATTTACGAACGCGAAAAGTGCGCGGGCGTCATCGTGCAATTCGGCGGCCAGACTCCGCTGAACCTCGCCATGCGCCTCAAGAAGGCCGGTGCAAACGTCGTCGGCACGAGCCCCGAAGACATTGACCTCGCCGAAGACCGCGACTTCTTCAAGCAACTGGTTGACAAGGTCGGCATCAAGCAGGCCGAAAGCGGCATCGCCCACAACGTGGAAGAAGCCCTCGCCATCGTCGAGAAAATCGGCTACCCCGTGCTTGTGCGTCCGAGCTTCGTTCTCGGTGGCCGCGGCATGGTGATTGTCTATAAGGAAAAATACCTGCGCAAGTTCGTGGAAGAAGCCGCCGCCATTGGCGAAGGCAAGCCGATTCTTATCGACCGCTTCCTCGAAGACGCCACCGAACTCGACGTGGACTGCATCAGCGACGGCAAGCACACCGTGGTGGGCGCCATCATGGAACACGTGGAACCCGCAGGTATTCACTCCGGCGACTCCGCCAGCGTGATTCCGCCCATGACGCTCTCCAAGGAAATCCAGGATAAGGTTCGCAAGTACGCCAAGGAATTCGCCAAGGAACTCCACGTGGTTGGCCTCATGAACATGCAGCTCGCCGTCAAGGATGGCGAACTCTACATGATCGAAGTGAACCCGCGTGCATCGCGCACCGTGCCGTTCGTCTCCAAGTCCATCGGCGTCCCGCTTGCAAGCTACGCTAGCCGCTGCATGCTGGGCGAAACCCTCGAACAAATCGGCTTTACCGAAGAAGTGCACGTGCCTTACGTGAGCGTCAAGGAAGCCGTGTTCCCCTTTGTCAAGTTCCCGGGTGTTGACATCACGCTTTCTCCGGAAATGAAGTCCACCGGCGAAGTCATGAGCATCGATCGCGACCGCGGTCTTGCCTACCTCAAGAGCCAGCTGGCCTCCGGCAACAAGGTCCCGAGCCAGGGCAACATCTTCGTCTCGCTCAAGGACGAAGACAAGCAGAAGGCCGTACCGCTCATCCGCCAGCTTGTGAACCTCGGTTACGAACTGTACGCAACCCGCGGCACCTCCACCATGCTCTACAACGAAGGCATCAAGACCCGCGCCGTGTTCCGCATCTCCCGTGGCCGCCCGAACCTGCTCGACCTCATCCACGACAAGGAAGTCCAGTGGATCGTGAACACCACCGAAACCGGCGCCGAAGCCATGGTCGACGAAATCCAGATGCGCTCCAAGGCCGTCGTGTCCGGCATCCCTATCACCACGACGATCGCCGCCCTCACCTCTACCGTGGAAGGCCTCATGGACAAGCACGACTTCGGAAGATTCGAGGTCTGCAGCTTGCAGGAGTACCATAGGCACGTGAAGAAGTGACACCCATTCGACAAGCTCAGGATAAACTCCGTCGAAGGACCTAAAGCATTAAGCGCAGACTCAACACGAGCCTGCGTTTTTTGCTTTAACTAACCTTATATCTTGAACTGGGCTATTTCTTCTTGAGAAAGACTACTAATGTCTTTGCCGTTCCTGTCGGCATATCGAGCCAGTTCCAGCAAGTTCAACTTGCAGGGAGGAGCGTTCCTGTACGGGTCGGGAACCGCCGAAAACGGAATCCGTACATCGGACAGAATGTCCTCAACCTTCTTAGTTCCATTCATAAGTGTACGTCTCCAACAATTTTTTTGCAGCAATCGGCCCCAAAATGAAATGATACGGATGAAGCGCGCCGATATGCGCACACCCTAATACGCCAATATAGTGATTTAGCAGTTCTTTGTTAAGGGCAAAACCGAAAATAACGCCATCGTAACCCCATTGTACAGATTTATCAACGGCAATGGCAAAAAGATGCCCACCAACGCCGCTATAGCGCTGTGAGCCATATACACGTTTATTGTTGTGCGGAGCAGTGCAGGCCCAGTGCAAGTACGCCGCCTTAGGCCCTTCATCATTTTTCACCCCGACCAGCCCCTGAATTTCGTTATTTTCCTTCAAGGCGAGAGCGAACACTTCAACATCGTTAGGGACCTCAATCCAATCGATCCCCCAGCCGTTCTTTTCGTTGAACTTTTTCAGGAACGAGCGGCTCTCAATCCTGAACACCACGGTTTCCTTGATTTCTCCGGTTTCGTTGTCCTTAAGGCAAAGAACAATCTCGTCCAGCCAAATTCCGACACCACCGATTTTTGCATCGCTATACATCTTTTACTCCTTTCCCCGCAGACATGCAAAAAACAACGGGGCGTTTTAGCTTACAATTGCTCTTTTGAGCAGTATAAATATAATCTATCCAGCGTAGCATGTCAAGAGATTTTTGAAAAAAAAATTGGGGAACGCCTCTCCCACGCTCCAGCCCCGACCCCACTCATATTGTTAAGCCAGCCTTAAGCGGGTATCGCCTTTTTATACTCTCCCAGCCGGGTCTTCCGCTACCATTTCTAGCGGGCTTCAGACGCCAGCCCGCAACGCCTGGGCTTACCCTGCCAATCCATCCTATTGTTAATTCCACCATAATTGTCTTGTCATGCTTGATGCGGCTTTTTTATTTTACTACTATTCTTAAAACATAGTTCTTTACCGTAAGGTTCTGAACAAACAGAAATTTGAGTTTTTGCTCTTATTCTCGTACAGGAAAATCTGGTAAATTTTTCAAAGACATACGAGGAATAAGGCGAACGCTCACGTCCCTATTGGGGCGTGGGTCGTTCGTACTTGTCGTATGTCGGTTTACCAGAGCCTCCTGTATGCAAGTCGAACGATGCCACGCCTTTTATTTTGGGCAAACATCTAGTTCCCTTTGAATTTGAGCAATGATTCGCAAACAAGAGGAACTGGATAATGGAAAATAAAATACAAGACATTGTTTCTGGCCGCTATGTGAACGCAACTCCAGAAGAAGTCGGAGCAGTTCAACCGTTTGCTAAAATTTTGCTTGAAGATTATGGGTACCCTAAAGATATGCTTGTTACCCATCCTCAAGTACGAGTTAAAGCGTCTCCTTCGGACAAGAAAGGCTATCCTATTGATATTGCTGTTGAAGATGCCCCAAAGTTAGTTGAAATTTCTGCAACCAAAAAGAAAAAGGTGGTCTCCAACTTGTAAATTTGGTTCAGCAAAAAAACACCAAGCAA
>NZ_FQYM01000041.1 GCF_900141705.1 Fibrobacter sp. UWP2 | reverse complement strand
TTGCTTGGTGTTTTTTTGCTGAACCAAATTTACAAGTTGGAGACCACCTTTTTCTTTTTGGTTGCAGAAATTTCAACTAACTTTGGGGCATCTTCGAATTTGGGATTTCGTCTATATAAATGGGACTTATTGGGGATATAAAGAAACTGACGACTTGGAAAGTTCAAGCTCATCGGAGTTCTCTGAAAAAAAGGGATATACCGACCTTCCAGGAAAGCGTCTACTTTTGATGTTGAGGTGACAAATGAAGAAGATAGCTTTAGTGATTATCGTATCTGCTGCTCTTTATATAGTCGCCTGTTCTTTGGAAGATTCTTGGCCAATTGCAACAACTGATCCGCATAGCTCGGAATGTTCTTATGTTATGAAAAAACATTCAAAACGAATGATAATGGAGATACACTTAAAATGCGCATATGACAGGACATGTAAATCAAGTATTGATTTTGGCCCATCTATTGGTGAAAAATATAATGATTGTAAAGTTGGAAATTATGAATATGAATTTGTGACTGAAAAGTCAAAAAAGAAAATTCGTTTAAATAGTTGGGATTCTCTTGATGTTTATCCAGATAATCATGTGTATTTTTCGCTATTTGATACCACTGGTGCAGAAAAAAAATATGATATAGATTTATCTGCGTTTGTGAATTCTTATACGTTGCGTGAAGATTCTGCAGATATTCTTATACCAGAAAATACAAAATATATTGCAATAAAATGTCCTGAACAAAAAGGTCTTTTACTTTGCTATTATTACAATGATTCCTTGGTCAATAAAATGGTGACTGTGGGAATAGGTGATGGCTGGAGCCCATATTTTTATATTAAATCATGGATTAATTACACAACAGAATATGGGGCGGATTCTATATCAATCTCATCAAGTATTGATTTAGTAAAAGACAACCCAAAATAAACTAAGCTATTCCAGGGCGAGTTCGTTCTGGATAGCGCCTTCCATGCAGAGCAGCCGGCGCTTGATGTCGGTGCCGAGCGCGTAGCCGCTAAGTTTTCCCCTGCTGTTGATGACGCGATGGCAGGGGATTATTATAAGCATCGGGTTCTGGTGAAGTGCGTTGCCTACGGCGCGTTCGGCGCCCGGGTGCCCGATGGAATCGGCGACCTGCTTGTACGTACGCGTCTCGCCATAGGGAATCTCGCGGACCTTCTCCCAAACGAGCGTCTGGAAATCCGTGCCGTGCATCTTGATGGGGACGCTGAATTCCTTGAGTTTTCCGGCGAGGAAGCTGTTGAGTTCGCGGACGGCCTTGGAGTACACCTGCGCGGTGCGGCCACGGACCTTAGCCTCGCTTTCGGGGCCGGCGTAGGCGCATGCTTGCACGCTGCTCGGGCGCACGGCAGCGCTGTTGCCGTCTTCGTCGGGCGTCGCGTTGAAACGGAGGCCGCAAAGCTTGGCCCCTTCGAACGTGAATACCCATTCGCCCCACACGTTCCTGTGGTGTACGACGGTAAAGCGTGAATCCGTGAAATCCATGACCTGAATATAAATTATTCAGGCCCTAGTCGTTTCCCCAGATTTTCAAGATGTCCTGGTAAAGGTCTACGCGGCGGTCGCGGAAATGCGGCCACCAGCGGCGGTTTTCCTCGGTTTCGGCCAAGTTGACCTCGACAATGCTTGCTCCCAGGAAGTCGACGTCGCATTTGTGCATCAGGAATCCGTCAGGAGCGGCCACGAACGAGGTGCCCCAGAACGTGAGTTCGCCCTCGGTACCGATGCGGTTGGCCGAAAGCACGAACGTGCGGTTCGCGATGGCGTGCCCGCGCATGACGGTCACCCAGCTGTCCTGCTGGCGCGGGTAGATTTCCTTGGGTTCGGACTTCATCCAGCCGATGGCGGTGGGGTAGATGAGGATGTCGGCGCCCTTGAGGCTCATGATGCGGGCGGCTTCGGGGAACCACTGGTCCCAGCAGATGAGCACGCCGAGCGTCCCGGCCGAGGTCTTGATGGGCTCGAAGCCCGTGTCGCCGGGGATAAAGTAGTACTTCTCGTAAAAGGCGGGATCGTCGGGGATGTGGCTCTTGCGGTACAGCCCGGCGATGCTGCCGTCACGTTCGAACACGAAGGCGCTGTTGTGGTAGATGCCGCGGGCGCGCTTCTCGAAGAACGGGAACACGATGACCGCCCCGATTTCCTTGGCGATGCCCTGCCACTGCTTTACGAGCGAGCTATCCTTCTCGATAGCCATGTCGAAAAAGTCGGCATTCTCCTCGAATGGGAAATACGGCGTGTGGAACATTTCGGGCAGCACGACCAGGTCGATGCCCTTGCCCTTGAGCGCGAGCGCCTGCTCTACGTACCATCTGTTGTTGGACTCGGCATCGCCAGTCCACTTGCCTTGCAGCGTGGCGGTCTTGATCTTGTTCATGCGATACAATTTAGAAAAGCGCAAGTGCGCGGGGTTCCGTTTTTTCTAGATTTACGCCGTAAAATTTAAAAAGGCAAAAAAATGAAACTCTCCAAGTATTTTTACGTCACGCTCCGCGAAACGCCGAGCGATGCCACCATGCCCAGCCACATCTTCCTCATGCGCGGCGGCTACATCAAGCCCGTTTCTACCGGTATCTACTCCATGATGCCGATGGGTTTCCGCGTGATCCAGAAGATTGTGAACATCATCCGCGAAGAAATGAACAAGATTGGCGGTATCGAAGTGGACCTGCCGGTGGTGCAGACCGCTGAACTCTGGAGCGAATCGGGCCGTTACCAGGCTATCGGTGAAGAGCTCCTGCGCTTCAAGGACCGCAACAACCACAACATGGTGCTCGCCATGACGCACGAAGAAGCCATGACCGACCTAGTGCGCTACGTGCTCAACAGCTACAAGCAGCTGCCGGTGATGCTCTACCAGTTCAAGACCAAGTACCGTGACGAAGCCCGTGCCCGCGGCGGCCTTATCCGCGTCCGCGAATTCCTGATGAAGGATGCCTACAGCTTCCACACCAGCCAGGAAGACCTGGACCGTCACTACCAGGAAGAATACGACGCCTACCTGCGCATCTATCGTCGCGTGGGCATTGAACCGGTGGTGGTGCAGAGCGATACCGGCATTATGGGCGGTAAGGTCGCTCACGAATTCATGCTCGACACTCCGAACGGCGAAGACTACTTGATTCTCTGCAAGAAGTGCGGCTACCAGGCCAACCGCGAAATCGCCAAGTTCCAGCGCGTGCCGTTCAAGGGCGATGAAAATGCGGCTCTTGAAAAGGTCGCCACGCCGAACAGCGAAAGCATCGACGAACTCACCAAGTTCCTGAACGTGCCGGCCGAATCGATCGCCAAGTGCGTATTCTTCGACTTCGAAGGCAAGCTCATCACGGTGGTGGTTCCGGGCAACCTCGACGTTTCCGAAATCAAGCTCCACAACTTGCTGAAGGCGAAGGAACTCTACCCGGCCGAAGACAGCCTCATCAAGGCCTGCGGCATGGTTCCGGGCTTTGCATCCCCGATTAATTCTCACGACACGCGCATCATCGTGGACGAAGCCATTGCCGATTCCTTCGACCTCGTGACCGGTGCTAACGAAGAAGGCTTCCACTTCAAGCATTGCAACCCGAAGCGCGACTTCCCGAAGTTCGAAGTGGCCGACATCGCCGAAGCGAGCGAAGTCTGCAAGTGCCCCTGCTGCGGCGAGCTCCTCACCGAGACCCGCGGCATCGAAATGGGCAACATCTTCAAGCTCGGCACCAAGTTCTCCGAATCCATGGGCGCCAAGTTCCTCACTGCCGAAAAGACAACCGCTCCCGCCATCATGGGCTGCTACGGCATCGGCGTGGGACGCCTCATGGCCTCCGTGGTGGAAAACAGCCACGATGACTTCGGACCGATTTGGCCCAAGTCCATCGCTCCGTTCCAGGTGGAAATCGTCCCCATCGGCAAGGAAGCCGAACTCGTGGAACTCGCTGAAAAGTTCGAAAAGGAACTCGAAGCCGCCGGCATCGACGTGCTCGTGGACGACCGCGACGAACGCCCGGGCGTCAAATTCAAGGACGCCGACCTCTGGGGCTCTCCGGTGCGCATCGCCATCGGCAAGAAGGGCCTCGCAAATGGCGAAGTCGAATGGAAGTTCCGCAACGAAAAGGAATTCTCCATGGTCAAGGTCGAAGACGTTGTCGCCAAGGCGAAGGCCTACTTCGCCGAGTAATTGACGATGTCATCCCCGCGAAGGCTGTCATCCCCGACTTGGTCGGGAATCTCCTTTTTATAAAAGCGTAAAAAAGAATCCCGCGGAACGTTCCGCGGGATTTCTTCATTATTGAAAGGGAGGTGCCCGCCCGGAGGCGGGCATGACACTCTCGGCTTACTGGCACTCTTCGAGTGCAGTAATCTTCGCCTCGGTCATGCCCAAGTAAACTTGGGCGCGACTCTCGGCTTGCGATTACTTCTTGTCCGCTTGCTTAGGCATCTGCACGGAGATGTGGATGTCCTGCAGCTGCTGGAGGTCCACTTCGCTCGGGCACTGGTCCATCGGGCTAGAAGCACTCGTGTTCTTCGGGAACGCGATGTAGTCACGGATTGATTCTTCACCTTCCATAGTAGCGACAACGCGGTCGAGACCGAAGGCAAGACCGCCGTGCGGAGGAGCACCGTACTTGAATGCATCGACGAAGAAGCCGAACTTTTCCTTCACCTGTTCTTCGGAAAGGCCCAACAGGCGGAACACCTTCTCCTGGACTTCCGGGTTGTGGATACGGATAGAACCGCCACCGATTTCCACGCCGTTCAGAACAAGGTCATAAGCTTCGGCGTTGCAATCCTTCAGGTTGCCGCCGAGCATCATGTCGAGATGTTCCGGAAGCGGATTGGTGAACGGATGGTGCATGGCCATGTAGCGGCCTTCGGTGTCGCTGTATTCGAACATCGGGAATTCGGTAATCCACACGAATTCGCGCTTCTTCGGGTCGCGGAGACCCTTGATGCGGGCGACTTCCAGGCGCAGCTGGCCCATAGCCGTAGCGGCAACCTTTTCCGGACCGGCGATGAAGAACATCATGTCGCCGCACTTGGCGCCGACGGCATCGCGCAGTTCGTTGAGCTGTTCCGTCGTGAAGAACTTGCCGACCTGGGTTTCCACTTCGTCGTTTTCCTTGACGCGCATCCACACGAGGCCCTTGGAACCGTACTTGCCCACGTAGGCGGTGAGTTCGTCAATCTGCTTGCGGGTGAAGTCCACGCAACCCTTGGCGGCGATACCGCGGATCTTGCCACCGGCGGCAACGCAGTTCTTGAACACACCGAATTCGGACTTGGCACCGATTTCGGAAACATCGTGAATCTCGAGGTCGAAGCGGAGGTCCGGCTTGTCGGAACCGTACTTGAGCATGGCTTCGTGCCACTTCATGCGGCGGATCTTCTTGGGCGGTTCAAAGTCCCAGACCTTGCCGAGCACTTCGGTCACGAACTTGTCGAACATCGCCATCACGTCGTCCTGGTCCACGAAGGACATTTCGACGTCGATCTGCGTGAATTCCGGCTGACGGTCGGCGCGGAGGTCTTCGTCGCGGAAGCACTTGGCAATCTGGAAGTAGCGGTCCATGCCGGCAATCATCAAAAGCTGCTTGTACTGCTGCGGAGACTGCGGGAGGGCGTAGAACTTGCCCGGGTTCACGCGGCTCGGCACCAGGTAGTCGCGGGCGCCTTCCGGAGTGGACTTGCAGAGCACCGGCGTTTCGATGTTTTCAAAACCGTTAGCGTAGAAGAAGTCGTACACGGCCTTGAGGAAGCGGCTCTTGAGCAACAGCTTCTTCTGGATCCACGGACGGCGGAGGTCCAGGTAGCGGTACTGCAGGCGCAGGTCGTCGTTTTCCTTGCACTCTTCGTTCGGGTCGTTGATGGCGAGCGGGGAGGTGAGGGCCGCGTTCAGGATTTCAATCTGGTCGATCTTGACTTCGATTTCGCCCGTGGCGAGCTTCTCGTTCGTGTTGCCCTCTTCGCGGGCGTAAACCTTGCCGGTCACCGTAATCACGTATTCGTTGCGGAGCTGTTCGGCAGTCTTCATCACGTCGGCATTGTAGTCCGGGTTGAAGACGATCTGGGTCTTGCCATACTTGTCGCGGAGGTCCACAAAAATCACACCACCATGGTCGCGGCGGCGATCCACCCAACCGGCGAGTGTTACGGTCTGGCCAACATCTGCCTTGCGAAGCTGGCCGCAGTTATGAGTACGTTTCATGTTAGTATCCTTTGGATAGTTTTTTCGGCGCAAAATATAGAAAAAAGAGTATTAGTTGTTGACATAGAGGGGGTGGAGAGCAACGAAGTGCGAACCAGGGGGAGGCTTACCCCTTTTTAGGGCAAGGTAAACTCGTTTTTACGTTAAAAAAGGCATTTTATCGCGAAAAAATGCGATTTTGTCCATTATTTCAAAAAATTTGCGCTTTTGGGGAGCCTTTTAAAAAAATTGCGTGTATATTACTAACGAAATTTTCTGGATTTGGGCCTTTAGGGGCGTTTTTTGCCATGGGTCCGTCCGGGAATCGTAATGGAGATATATATGGCAGAAGATTTGCAAGCCCTTATGCAACGCATCCAGAAGGATGCCGTAGATAAAGCAGAAAACGAGGCAGCGGCTATTATCGCTCGCGCCAAGGAAAAAGCAGCCGAAATCGTGAAGGCTGCCGAAGCCGAAGCCGCGGCAAAGCTCGAAAAGGCGGACAAGGACGCCGAAGCGTTCACCGAACGCAGCGAACGCACCCTGGAACAGTCTGCCCGCGACCTTCTCCTTTCTGTGGGCAAGAATCTTGAAAAGATGATTTTGGACCTGCTCAACCTCCAGGTGGAAAAGTCCCTCGACGAATCTACCGTGAAGGACATGCTCAAGACCCTTGCGAAGAACTATTCCTCCGACATCGAAGTGGATTTCTCCGAAGCCGATGCCAAGAAGCTTACATCCTTTGTTACGGGCGAATTTGCCAAGGAACTCGGCAAGGGCGTCAAGGTCGAAAGCGACAAGGGCGTCAAGTTCGGCTTCCGCATCAAGCTCGATGGCGGCAAGGTCACCCACGAATTTACAGAAGCTGCAATGGCCGACGCTCTTTCGGCCCTGCTCCGTCCGCAACTTGCCAGAGTGGTAAACGCTGCCGCACAGGCGAAGTAACGCGGGTACTTGATGAGCAGTCCTTCTTACTTGATGGCATCTCTTCCGATGATTGAGTTCGGCGATGCAGCCCCGCTCAGTATGGAAGATTTTCGCCACCGCTGCATCGGTGTGCTGTCCGATTCGGAAATCTCCGCTTTGGACGCCCTTCTCGATGACGGTGAATGCGAAGAGTGCGACGACGAGTTCGTGCGCGCCTACAAGGCCCACGAAATCCAGATGAAGAACGTTTCGGGCAGGCTCCGTGCAAGCGCATGGGGGCCCGATATCCGTTTTACGGAAAAGTCCTTCCCGGGTTACGATGTCGCCTTTGCCAAGATGATTCAAGATGCGTTTGCCAAGTCGAATCCTATGGAAAAAGAGCAGGATATCGACAAGGCCCGTTTCTGGCTTGTGGACTCGCTCGCGGGAGTGGGCGAGGGTACCGTCAAGCATGTTTACGCTTATGCGATCAAACTGAAGATTTGTGAACGTTGGGCGCGCCTCTCCGAACAAGCGGGCGACGCTGCCGTGTTGAATGTTATTAATGCAAACGATCCTGCATACGCCTCTGCGGCGGCACAGGAATGACCGGAGGTCCATTTTCAATGGCTAGTATCGGAAAAATCATCGGCGTCAACGGTAACCTGATTCGCGTCAAGTTCGAAAGCGCCGTGTCCCAGAACGAAGTGGCGTATGCCAAGCTTACTCAGAAAAACAAGGACGGCAAGTCCGAAGTCATCCCCCTCAAGAGCGAAGTCATCCGTATCCGCGGTGACTACGCCGAACTCCAGGTGTTCGAAGACACCACGGGCTTAAAGACGGGTGACGAGGTGGAATTCACCGGCGAACTTTTGTCCGTAGAACTTGGCCCCGGCCTCTTGACCCAGGTCTTTGACGGTCTGCAGAACCCGCTCCCGAAGCTTGCCGAAGAATGCGGCTTCTTCCTGCAGCGTGGTAAGTACTTGAAGGCGCTCCCCCGCGACAAGAAGTGGGCGTTTACCCCGGTCGCGAAGGTGGGCGATGTGGTGGTCGCGGGCGATACGCTCGGCACCGTTCCCGAAGGCGTGTTCACGCACCGCATCATGGTGCCGTTCCGCCTGCTGGGCAAGTGGACTGTGGAATCGGTCTCCGCCGCTGGCGAACATGTGGTTGAAGATGTGGTCGCCAAGCTCAAGAACGATAAGGGCGAAACCCAGGACGTGACCATGGTGCAGACCTGGCCGGTGAAGATGCCGATCAAGGCCTACGAAGAACGCCTGCGCCCGAGCAAGCCCCTTACCATGCAGCAGCGCATTATCGATACGTTCTTCCCCGTGATGCAGGGCGGTACGTTCTGTACGCCGGGCCCCTTCGGTGCCGGCAAGACCGTGCTCCAGCAGCTCATGAGCCGCTACGCCGACGTGGATATCGTGATCTTGGCCGCTTGCGGTGAACGTGCAGGTGAAGTGGTGGAAACCCTTCGCGAATTCCCTGAACTGATTGACCCGCGTACCGGCAAGTCCCTCATGGAACGTACGCTGATTATTTGTAACACGTCTTCGATGCCGGTGGCTGCTCGTGAAGCTTCCGTGTATACGGGCGTGACTCTCGCCGAATACTACCGCCAGATGGGCCTGAACGTGCTCCTCTTGGCTGACTCCACATCCCGTTGGGCACAGGCTCTGCGTGAAATGAGCGGCCGTCTGGAAGAAATTCCGGGCGAAGAAGCCTTCCCGGCCTACCTCGAATCCGTGATTGCCGCCTTCTATGAACGCGGTGGCGTGGTTCGCCTGAAGGACGGCTCTACCGGTTCCGTGACGATTTGCGGTTCCGTGTCGCCTGCAGGTGGTAACTTCGAAGAACCGGTGACCCAGGCTACCTTGAAGGTGGTGGGCGCATTCCTCGGCCTTTCCCGTGAACGTTCCGACCAGCGCCGCTTTCCGGCAATCCACCCGTTGGATTCTTGGTCCAAGTACGAAGGCATCATCGATTCCAAGAAGGTTGCCGAAGCCCGTCACATCCTCGCAAACGGCGTGGACGTAAACAACATGATGAAGGTGGTGGGCGAAGAAGGTACCTCGATTGACGACTTCGTGATTTACCTGAAGTCCGAATACCTCGATGCCGTTTATCTGCAGCAGGACGCCTATAACGAAATCGACGCCGCTTGCTCTGCTGAACGTCAGAAGTACGTGTTCGATAAGGTTTACACCATTCTCAAGACCCCGATGAAGTTCAGCGAAAAGGACGTCGCTCGTACGTTCTTCCTTAAGCTCACTCAGTCGACGAAGGACTGGAACCGCGTCAAGTTCGATTCCCAGGAATTCAAGGATCTTGAACAAAGTATTTTCGCTTCCGTGAAGGAGGTTTCCGCTAATGCATAATGTGGCATACCATCGTATTGAACGCATCGCCGGTTCCGTGATTACGCTCCGCGCCGAAGGTGTAGCAAACCAGGAACTTGCCCAGGTGACAAGCTCGTTCGGAACATCCCTTGCCCGCGTGATCCGTATCGACGGCGACATGGTGGACTTGCAGGTGTTCGCAGGTGCCCGTGGTATTTCGACTGACTCCGAAGTGCGCTTCCTTGGCGAACCGATGAAGGTTCCGTACAGCGAAGCCTTGCTTGGCCGCGTGTTTAACGGTGCCGGCAAGCCCCGCGACAACGGTCCCGAAGTGGACGGCGAACGCATTACTATCGGTGGCCCTTCCGTGAACCCCGCCAAGCGTATCATCCCGAAGACGATGGTGCGTACGGGTATCCCGATGATCGACGTGTTCAACACGCTCGTGGTTTCGCAGAAGCTCCCGATTTTCTCTATCGCCGGTGAACCTTACAACGAACTCTTGGCTCGTATCGCCTTGCAGGCTGAAGTGGACGTGATTATCCTCGGCGGCATGGGCCTGAAGCACGATGACTACCTGTACTTGAAGGACTTCCTCGAAAAGAACGGTGCCCTTAGCCGTACGGTGATGTTCATGCACACCGCCTCTGACCCGATCGTGGAATGCTTGCTCGTGCCGGATGCTTCTTTGGCTGTGGCTGAAAAGTTTGCTACCGAAGGCAAGAACGTGCTCGTGCTCCTCACCGACATGACGAACTTTGCAGACGCCATGAAGGAAATCGCTATTACGATGGAACAGATTCCGTCGAACCGTGGTTATCCCGGCGACCTTTACTCTCAGCTTGCTAGCCGTTACGAAAAGGCTGTGGACTTCGAAGGTTCGGGCTCCATCACCATTCTGGCTGTGACGACCATGCCTGGTGACGACGTGACTCACCCAGTTCCGGATAACACCGGTTACATTACCGAAGGTCAGTTCTACCTGCGTAAGGGCCGTATCGAACCGTTCGGTTCTCTGTCTCGTTTGAAACAGCAGGTGAACGGCAAGACCCGTAGCGACCACCGTACCATCATGAACACCATGATTCAGCTGTACGCAAGCTACAAGGAAACTTTGGAAAAGCAGTCCATGGGCTTCAACATGAGTAACTGGGACCAGAAGCTGTTGAAGTATGGCCAGCGTTTCGAAAGCGAAATGATGGACCTTTCCGTCAACATTCCGCTGGAAAAGGCTCTGGACCTTGGCTGGGAAATCCTTGCTGACTGTTTCGCACCCGAAGAAACGGGTATTCCGACCAAGATGATCAACGAATATTGGCCCAAGAAGGGGTAATATGGCGAAGGTCAAGTTAACTAAAAACGCCCTCAAGGCGGAACGCGACGCATTGAAGCGCTTCCAGCGCTATCTGCCGACGTTGCTGTTGAAAAAGCAGCAGCTGCAGATGGAAATGCGCACGCTCCAGGAGAGGGTGATGGCAAAGCGAGAAGAGGAGGACAAGCTCCGCAAGAGCATGGCTTCTTGGATTTCGCTGTTTGCCGAACCCATCGAATGGTCAAAGTACCTGTCGGTGAAGGAAGTGCGCCAGGGCGAAGGTAACATCGCCGGCGTGAAGATTCCGACATACGACGGGGTAGACTTTAATATCGCCATTCCGGATTTCTTCACCACGCCCGTGTGGCTGGACGACGGTATCAGAAGCCTTCAGGGCCTGATTTCGCTGCGTCTGGAACGCCGCGTGCTCGAGCGTCAGTACGAACTCCTCTCGAAGGAACTGCGTACCACGAGCCAGCGCGTGAACCTGTTCGAAAAGGTGAAGATTCCCGAAGCGAAGGAAAATATCCGCGTTATCAACATCTTCCTGGGCGACCAGCAGACGTCCGGCGTTGCCCGCAGCAAGCTTGCTAAGGGTAAGGCTACCGCCCGTACCGCTGCCCAGGATGCACTCGCGAAGGAGGCCGCCGCATGATTACTCCTATGAAGAAAGTGACGGTGCTGACGGTTGCTAGTGCAGTTGAAGAGACGCTCCAGGCGCTCCGTACGCTTGAAATTTTGCACCTCACGCCCCTCAAGGCGGCTGCAGGCGCCAAGCTGAACAAGGTCCGCGGCGAAATGAACCGCGTGCAGAAGGCCTTGGAAGTGGTGCCCGAAAAAGCCCCGAAGGGTGTGACTCCTGTGAAGGAAGCCGCTCCGGCTGCAAGCCTTATCGATGAAATCCAGAATCTGGTTGCCGAAAGCAAACAGGCGGAAATCGACAAGGAACAGGCCGAAGAGGAACTCACTAAACTTTCCATGTTCAAGAACCTGGACCCCGCAACGGCAGCTGCCTTGCAGGCGAAGGGTATCTATGTCAAACTTTACCAGCTCCATGACGGTAAAATCCCGTTCGAACTCGAGGGCGAAGGCTCTATCGAAGAATTCGGCCAGGATGAAAACGGCAAGTATGTGGCTGTCGTGAGCAGGGGAGAAGCCCCTGTCGCCGTGAAGGGGAACTTCACCGAACTCACGATGCCGCAGAAGTCCCTTGCCGAATACCGCGAAATGGAAGCGAAAGCCAAGGAAACGCTTGCCCGCGTCGAGAAACGCCTGGGTGAACTTTCGGGTGCCCGCGAATCTATCGAGGACAAACTCCTCGAAGTGGGTGACGACTACCGCATGGTCGAAGCCGAAGCCTCGATGGTGGGCGACAAGAACGTCGCTGCCGTGCAGGGCTTCTGCCCGGCTCCGCGCGTCGGCGAACTCGAGAAGGCCGCCCGCGAACACGGCTGGGGCCTCCTGGTGGACGACCCCGCCGAGGACGACGATATTCCGACGCTGTTGACCTACAGCAAGCTCAGCCGTCCCATGCAGTTCCTGTACGACATCATCGGCATTTCGCCGGGGTACAAGGAAGTGGATGTGTCGAGCGTGTTCCTTTGCTTCTTCAGCATCTTCTTTGCGATGATTGTGGGCGACTCGGCTTACGGCCTGTTGTTCCTCGGTCTTGCGCTCTTTGCCCGCTCCAAGATGCCGAAGGCGAACCCTGCTGGTTTCCACTTTATCTACCTCATGAGCATCGCCACCATCGTGTGGGGTGTCATCAACGCAAGCTTCTTGGGACTTAGCCCAGCGCTTGCGGGGTGGACGTATTACCTGGACATCACCAACTACGGCTGGTTGCCTGAACCGCTGAAGAACGCGATGCTCTGGATCCGCACCAGTGCCCCGACTGACCCTGCGAAGTTCGAAGCCTACAAGGCCTTCGCCCAGTCGATTACGCTGCTGCCCGATAGCTTCGTGCCGAAGGCGGCGGGTGCCTCCCAGATGCAACATATCCAGCTGTTCTGCTTCTGCATCGCCGTGGTCCACCTGAGTATCGCTCACGTGTGGAACGTCTGCGTGCGCATCAAGCGCAAGGACTCCACGTTCATGGCGCAGGTGGGCTGGCTCATCGGCTGCTGGGTGATGTTCTTCCTGGCCTGCCAGATGGTGCTCGGTATCGATATGCCGAAGTTCGTCATCCCGATGTTCATCGTGGAAGCCGTACTTCTGGTGCTCTTTACCGTGCCGCCCAAGAGGCTCAAGCAGGACTTCATCAGCATTCCGATGCTGGTGCTCGACGTGGTGAACAGCTTTACCGACGTGATCAGCTACATCCGTCTGTTTGCTGTGGGCATGTCCGGTGCGGCCATCGCCGAGGCGTTCAACGACATGCTTTCGCCGCTGTTCGGCTCCGCTGTCGGTATCGCCGGGGCTGCCTTCCTGCTGCTCTTCGTGCATGGCCTGAACATCGCGCTTGCGGTCATGGGCGTCGCCGTCCACGCCGTACGTCTTAACACACTCGAATTTTCAAATGGACTTGGCCAGGAATGGAGCGGATTCGCGTTCGCACCATTCGCCAAGCAGAAAAATTAAACCAAGGGATGATTCCCGCTACTTAATGAGGAAAAAACAATGGAACCGAATACAATGGTTACTCTCGCTAAAATGGGTGCTGCTGCCGCT
The DNA here is from genome assembly GCF_900141705.1 of Fibrobacter sp. UWP2. Lineage (NCBI taxonomy): Bacteria > Pseudomonadati > Fibrobacterota > Fibrobacteria > Fibrobacterales > Fibrobacteraceae > Fibrobacter > Fibrobacter sp. UWP2. Next base: position 2,926 of record NZ_FQYM01000041.1, on the reverse strand, counting down.
CTCGGCATTGCGGCAATGGGCTCCGCCCTTGGTTGCGGAACGGCTGGTATGTCCGCCATCACCATGTGGAAGAAGGCTTATGCCCAGGGCAAGAGCGCTCTCTTCACCTTGCTGGTGTTCGTGGGTGCCCCGATTTCCCAGACGATTTACGGCATGCTCCTGATGAACTTCATCCTGAGCAAGGCTGCCGAATCCGGCTTTACCAACTGGGGCGGCTGCCTCGGTGCCGGTATCTTCGGCGGTCTCGGTATGATGGCTTCTGCCTGGTACCAGGGCAAGTCCGCAGCTGTGGCTTGCGATGCTCTCGGTGAAACCGGCAAGGGCATGGTGAACTACCTGATGGTCTTGGGTATCGTGGAAACCGTGGCCCTGTTCGTTCTCGTGTTCTCCATGATGGTGCTTTAATCCAGCGAGGTAACACGTATGGATCAAGCTCAACTTTTAACGCTCGCGAAACTCGGCGCGGTGGCGGCCCTGGGCCTTGCCGCGGTGGGTTCTGCGCTGGGCTGCGGGACTGCCGGCATGGCGGCCATCGGTGCCTGGAAGAAGGCGTATCTCAAGGGTAAGAACGCGCTGTTTACGCTGCTCATCTTTGTGGGCGCGCCGATTGCGCAGACAATCTACGGCATGCTCCTGATGATGTACATCCTGAACAAGTCCCAGGCGGCTCCGGCCAACTGGGCGGCGTATCTCGGTGTGGGCATCTTCGGTGGCATCGGCATGATGGCATCTGCCTGGTACGTGGGCAAGTCCGCTGCGGACGCCTGCAACGCCCTCGGCGAAACCGGCAAGGGCCTCGTGAACTACCTGATGGTCCTCGGCGTCGGCGAAACCGTCGCACTGTTCGTCATGGTGTTCTCGATGATGCTCGTGTCGTAGGGATTGTGGCGGGGCAGTGCCCCGCGTATGGTGTCATCCCCGCGAAGGCGGGGATCTCCTTTTCAAGAATAGCGGGGCATTGCCCCGCACCCTTTTTTTATAATTGGACTGCGAAAAACAATTAGGATTAGACCATGGTTCAGGAATCTTTTGAATTTGTCGTGTATATGATTCACGCTTGCGCAAACAAGTGGAATCGTTTGCCGTCTTTTGTGTATCGAAAGCTGGCTGAATCAGGCTGTATTCAGAAATTCCTTGTTCCCAATTACGAAATTTTGCATACGCAGAGCACTGATTTCGTCGTCAGCGATATTGAAGAATATCTGAACGTCCGTAAGGTGGCCATATGATCGTCTATCATGGTTCGAACGTTGTTGTTGACAAGCCGGATGTTGAGCATTCTTTTCGACCGCTTGATTTCGGAAAGGGATTCTATGTCACGACGGTGCGAGAACAGGCTGTCCGTTGGGCGCACAGGAAAATCGATATTCTAAAGGATGGGAACCTGAAGCCGATATTGAATGTCTATGACATGGACGATGTCCCTGCCGCACTCTCCGTTAAGACGTTCCCCGATGATTTAGAGGAATGGATTGATTTCGTGTGCAAATGCCGCGATGGTTCCTTGGAATATGCCCAATACGATGTAATTATGGGCAAGGTCGCAAATGACAAGGTTTTCCGTGTTGTGGATATGTATCACTCCGGTATCTGGGATATGTCGCGGGCATTGAAGGAAATAAAGGCTTATCCGACTTACGACCAGATCGCCTTTATCACGCAAAAGGCTATTGATGCGGTCCTGAAATACAAGGGTTGCGAAGAGGTGTAAAATGGTAGACGAAGATGTTCTGGAAAAAGTCTATCAGGAACGCCTGGAAGAGCGCATTATTGCGCATCTTGCGCAGGTGAAGAACTGTTCGCTAGAACAGGCGATGGATATGTATTATAACAGCGAACTGGCTGACAAAATCCATCAAGGGAAAGATGGAATCCAGTATCTGGACTATAAGGTCTTGGTGCAGATACTTGTTGATATGGGAGGTTAAGCCATCTTGGAGATAATCTCTGCGAATTCGTCATTGTTCGCCAGGGCAATTTCGGAAAGAATGTCGGAAAAGATGTCGGATAGCACGCTCGGGTACCTGAGCCCGGTAGAGTATAGGTTGAAAAGGCTGGCCGCGTAAGGAGCCGGCTTAGGCTAGACTTCGAGTTGAGTCAGTTTCCCGTTTTCCTGTTCCGCCTTGAATATGTCGTAGACATAGGGAGAACTTTCAAGGTAAAGTCCGGTTTCCAGGTCAACCAACTTGGCGAATGTTTCAGAAGCGTAGAACCTACGCATAGCCTCGATGAGAGAGAGTTTCTGGTCTTCCATCACATACGAGATGATGTCTCCCGTTATGAGTTCAGCAAGCATTTTTGGCTTAGACATGGGCCGACTCCTTCTTTTTCAACAGCGCAATCGCTTTTTCTGAGTGGAAGAGAATCACTGTATCTTCCCTCCGTTCTGCTGGCTGACTAGCGTCAGGTCGTTGATGGCGTCTTCAAATGAGAGTGTATGCTCCACATCGTAGAATTCGACAAGGAAATCCATCGCTCCGTGATTGCATAGATAATCAAAAGCCTGCTTTTCGGTGAGGCTCTTGTTTGCGGCGAACTCGTTGACGCATGCAACGGTATATCTGATCTGTTTCTTGTCCATTTCTTATGATAATATACATAAAGGTTAGAGTGTGGGTTCGGTTTATCAGCGATTTTGAGAAAATTAATCGGGATTCTACGGTGCGTGTCGAATGTAAAAGACGATATGGAGAAAAATACGTAAGGGGGCCGGACATAATAGATATGTGGGAAAGACATTTTAAGGAAAAATATGTGGCTGTACCACAACGGGGCAAGCATAGTCTCAAGGAATTCACCCGTATGCGCGAGATTGTCTGCGATTATTATCTGGTAGTGTCAAGGGTTTTTCGCAAAAATAGTTTGTTCCAACATCAGATTTAGGCTACATTTCCTTTCTTTCTGCTCTTTTCCAGTTCCCGTTTCA
>NZ_FQYM01000040.1 GCF_900141705.1 Fibrobacter sp. UWP2 | reverse complement strand
GAAAAGAGCATGAAACTACTTGACAATGAAGCGCTAATAGCCTAGATTTACACCAGTTGGAGACCTGGATTTTCAACTAAAAAAGGGACAAATTCCTGGACGCGAACGGCAACTTTACCGACAGTGGGAAGAAGGCGTCCGACTTCGCCACGTCCACGCAGGGCGGCAAGGCCGACTCCGCAATACAGGGCGTAAAGCTCAATGGCGCGTCCTCCGCGCTGACCCCCGACAGCAACAAGGTGGTCACCATTCCCGATGCCATCGCGACCGGAACGACGGGGGCGACGAACGGCCTCATGACCGCCGCCGACAAGCAGAAACTTAACGGCATCGCTTCCGGTGCGGAAGTCAACCAAAACGCATTCAGTAACGTCAAGGTGGGCAGTACCACCGTTGCCGCCGACACCAAGACGGATACGCTTGAACTCGTCGCTGGCGGTGCCACTATCATCACGCCCGACGCTACGAACGACAAGATTACTATTTCGTCAACCGACCAAAGCGTTACCGCGGTGGGCAACCACTACACCCCCGCCACAGATTCGAGCGCCGAGAAGGACGCTAGCGGTGGTACGGCCACGCAGTTGCCGACATCTTCCACGGGAGCGCTGGTGCAGGTCGTGACGGGCGTGCAGATGGACGCCAAGGGCCACGTCACCGGAGTAGTGTCCAAGGGCTTGTGGTCACCCAACAGCACGTATTCCAACGAAAGCCTCGGCAATGGGTATGGAACATGTGCCACGGCAGAGGCCACAGCCGCGAAAACGGCCACGCTTTCAAACTATGCACTTGTCAAGAACGGCTACGTTTCCATCAAGTTTACCTACGGACTTTGCGCTAATGCGACCTTGAATATCAATAGCAAGGGAGCCAAGAGCATTTTTATTGACGGGGCCGCAGTTACGGCTACCACCGCCAAGAGGGTGCTTGCAGGTGACATCGCGACATTCGTCTATGATGGTACGCAGTATCAATTTGTCTGCACCGACCACCATGAGCGCAAGTTCGACATCAACTACCGCGCAAGCGACAACGCGCTTGTGTTCACCAAGAAGTTCGGGATGGCATCGTAATGGCAGAGCATGAACTGAACAAGATTGTGGACGACGACGGGGAGGTGTTCAACCTCCGCGATTCCACGAAACAGCCGACCGCCGACAGGGTGTCGTCATGGGGTAGCACTCCATCGGACACCAAGTACCCGAGCGAGAAGCTGGTCAAGGATAGTTTGGATGCGAAAGCTAACGATTCAGATGTCGTTCATAAAACCGGAACAGAAACGGTATCGGGAGCAAAAACATTTAACAATACAAGTTCAGTTTTCTCCGGAAAATGCGCGAATGATATAAACGGAGTTTCGTTGTCGTCGGCTTACGGCGTTTTTAGAACTGAACTTGGCGACCCTACACTGGAAGAACGTGCAATAATCGAAGAAACGTTCGCTAATCAACTGGAATTCTTACCGAAAAATAAAATAGTTTATGAAACTTCTCCAAAAGGAACTGAAACATGGACTACGCTGGCTGTGCCGGACAGCACCCATAATTTATTGTGGGGGGGGAATGTAACAGGGCCGATTAGTATATCAAAGAACTTAGATTTTCGCATTACAATAAATGCGCCGTATTATTGCTTGTTGAATTTCCTTTACTTTTACGGGGGCGGAAATGGTGCGACTTTCCATATAAAGCTGGAAAAGAAGTTGAACAGCAGTGGAGCATGGTCTGTTGTATCAGATACTGCTGAAACAAGTATCGGTTGGCCCGGTCATAATACCATACGTCATAGTAACCTTTCTTTCTGTCCTAACACCCCTCATCGATACGGATCGGTAAGACTGACCCTTTACGTGGTTTCTACGGGAGATGTAGAATCTTATCCGTCATACAACGTAAATAAATTTCGTTATTACGGCGGTTATCCGTACAAGAGTGACCCGTGGATTGTAAAAAACGGAAGCTCGGGAGTGACGAATTTCCCGAAAGGCATCACAAGCGGCGTCGCTATTCCGGTGAGTAGCGGCGGTACAGGGGCGACCACTGCAATCGGTGCCGAATACAACATCCTCAATCAAGTAGCCGACATTGACACGACCATAAACGGGGACCGCAAGATTGCTCTCTGCAACCAAACGAAGTCAGCGTCCAACGGGGTATTCCGCTGGATAAAGCTGAGAAACGTATGGACTTGGATAAAGGGCCTCCTTTCCTCGGAATCGGGAGTGAACATCAGTGGTAGTTCGGCATCTTGCACGGGCAACGCGGCGACGGCTACCGCGCTTTCCGCTGGTGCTGACAGGACGAAGCTGGACGGCATCGCCGCAGGCGCCGAAGTCAACGTGCAGTCCGACTGGAACCAAACCACGACAACTGCCGACGATTACATCAAGAACAAGCCGACGCTCGGGACAGCCGCGGCGAAGGACGTGCCGACAAGTGGCAATGCCAGCAACACGCAGGTCGTGATGGGCAACGACTCGCGACTGACCAATTCCCGTACTCCGACGAACCATGCATCGTCCGAGACCACGTATGGTATCGGTACTACATCCAACTACGGCCACGTGAAACTCGCTACGGGCGACATGAATGGGGCTACGCATGCTGACGGTGTCGCTGTCTCCAAAAACCACACGCACAGCCAATATCTCACAAGCCACCAAGATATCAGCGGCAAGTTAAACAAGGATGCCAGTAACGCAATTACTGGGAGTGGGACAGGGACGGCTCCTACATTACTAGAAGGTCTTGGGATTGGTACGAGAAAGATTTCATCAGGCGATGTATTTATACCGACAACGAATGCGGAAGGAGCGGCCGACGGAAAATGGTTCAAGAGAAAATTGGCAAACATTGCGTACGGAATCACGGGGTACGGTCTAGGCAGTATACAAGTAACAAATGAGGATTACAGTGCCCAAGTAGGAATGAGCTATGGTGATTTCTACAACAGCAGTACGCCTATTTACGGATGGAAAATAGGTACGACCAGCGTTAACGTGCCCGGTGGTTGGGCTACCTGTAACTTGAGGGCAATCGTTGTCATCACGGACTGGTCTGGAACAGGTGATTATTCTCCTACCGATTTTATCGGAACACTGACAATTAATGACAGAATGAGTGCAGCATCCCTCTCCACTGATTCTTGGAAATTCATCGGAAGACTTACAAGCCTGCAACCTCAACGTACGGACTCCGGCAATAGAGGATGGGCCTTATACTGCAAAGGCAATTCATCAACATACTCGCATGAATGGTACATAGGCCGAAGAGGTTCAACCGCCAGTCAGATGAATGGCGAAATCAAATACTCGAAGATTACGATACTTCCATTGTTCGAGAGCCGTTGGACTCGTGCGATGGAACGTGTTAATAGCCCCATGACGTTCAATACAAGTAATTATGACGACTGGTGGGCTCAATACGTCAACGTTGCACTACCCGCTGAAACTTATTCAGTAGGGTCCGCTTCGTTGCCAGTGTACATCGACCCTAATAAAGAAATTAAGCCGATAGAGCGTTCCATCATTCTTTATGACAACCGACCTAATCAGACCTACAAGGACCCTTTTTTCAGCGCAAGGATAGACGATGACACATTCTGCAATATAGAGGCGTGGAACAAAAACGGCACTATCATGTGCGGATTATACGCAAGGAATGGCTCGGGGACTACTGCCGGTTTTATATCCTATATGGATTCCACCGGTTATCTTCATTTTGGCGAAGACCAAGACAACAGCTGGTCCGGCAGAAGTGGTAATGGTAGTAGTGGTTCCCAAAAACATTATTTCAATGGTGCCGAAATATGTGGAAGCTCGCTTAGGAACTCGGGGACTAGCCATTATAGGTTATACTTCGGGAAGATGACTCCAGGTACAGACAATGGAGCGAAGCACTTCTGCGGTCTGCTTGAAGTAAACACCATAGCTAATACAAGCGGTGCAGTGAGAGGGACAGGGTTCGTAGCCATTATCAAGATTGATTCAAGAAACTACGACGAGTTTCACGTAAACGTGTCCATAATCAGCAATAACAGTTGGAATCTGACAGGACTCCGTCCAACACTTATTGTTAAAGAAGACGGTAATGAAAGGCTGTTCGCTATAGGGTTCACGAACGCCAGCGGAACACTGCAAGCATTTCAGTATACGCGATTCAACTTGACCCAGATTGGTTACTCTCTTGGATTCACATACGACAGATGGTTCAGTACCGCCAGCTCACAGGGTAGCGGTGAATACTTTTGGCCCGCAACGCTGGGAGATGCAGAAAATGCAGTCTCGGCAAACGAGCTTCGCGTACCTTACGGCTCAGGAAGTATTTACCTTCAAATAGGTGTCAGTGGCAGCTACCTTGCGCTCGGCACCAACATGGCCGACGGTGTCATGGTGAGCTACGCAGGAGAGGCGTCTACGGCAGCCGTGGCTAGCAGGCTCGGCACCGCATCCGTCGGCTCGGCCGACAACCCGATTTACCTCAACAACGGCGTGCCCACGGCATGCAACTGGTGGGTGTCATGATAGTGAAGCAGGTAAGTGCAGGCGTGCAAAGGTTCGGGGTAGCCGTGAAGGACGACGGCTACGGTCATCTCTGTCTTGCGAACATGAAGACAGGCAATCCGTCATTGCAAATTGCTACGAGTTGGTTCAAGGATTTGGCGTACCCCGGCAAGGACAACGTGTACGCTAGGCACTGCTGCGCCAGGAATAACGGTCAGGGTGCAGGAATGTTCGCGTACTCGACGTCGGGAAGAGGGACTTATTTTCAACCGTGCTGGGAGAAGAGTGTGTCCAGCCATGACATACGCTACACGGCCAGGCCACTCAACAATTTAATCAATGTCACCACTTACGGGCATCCGTCATTTTACGTGCCTGTAAGCCCGATTAGTCCGTACGACCCGCGCACCGGGGACTTGCACATAAGGCCGCTAGGCGTATCGGGGTTGAACAATAATTATGTGGAGATAGATGGTTACGAGACGACTCTCGGCTCGATGATATGCGTGTTCGACCGCCTCCATCCTTACATGGTGGCTCAGCTCATTACACTGCGCACCGTCAATTTGATAAACGTCGACGAGAATTTCATAGAGACGCACTGCGGTGTCATCGGCGGAGGATTTGTGAGTATGCAGTGGGGCCATTTATGGAATCGGCCTTACCATGACGCCGGTTATGTCGACCAAGGCGTACACATGATTTCGGGGATGGCCACCGGGATTCCGACACCGCCACCTGACACGACATCGGAAGGAGTAGTGAGTTACGGACAGTGGACTTACCACAAGCATACCTACAACGGGGAGACGACGTATTTCTGCATGCGGTACGTGTACATGGGCAAGCATTACAGCGGTACATACCCCTCCGACATGGCAGACTCGTTGATGGAGCCCGGACTTTATTGCGACGCCACGGTTGGCCCGATAGTCGTGGAAACCGTCGTGGCGGCGGCACAATGGGACTGAATTTTAACATAAAGGAGTAAAAGATATGGCACAGCACGTAACGACACTCAACGAGATCCGAGAGGGTATGGAGCATGGACGATAATCTTGTTGCTGCAGTAATCAAGTTTTTGTTGAGCGCGGCGGGGCTTCTTGCCGCCGTTGCTCTGTGGATCAAGTCCAAGACGGATGTCGGCGGTATTAAGGCCGATCGCGAAAAAACGAAGATTTCTAGAGACAAGGAAACGGAAGATTTGCGTGTGCGAATCGCTGTCTTGGAAAAGTCTGACGAATCGACGAATATTCGCCTGGACAAGGGCGACGAGCGTTTCGAAAAGCTTGATGATAAGATTGACGAGACGAACGGACTGCTCAGGGAAATTTTGGGTGAGTTCAAGTATTTCCGTAAAAATCTTCATATTCCGAATGGTGGTGTGGGGTGATGGCGTTCCTGGCAACATTGGGTTTTATCGCGGCCGTGATTCTTGTCGGCAGGGCGTTGTTCAGTGTTGACGATTGGAAAAATAGTAGGTAAATCATGGCCGGAATTGTATTGCAAAAGGCTGAAATTCTGAAACCGATGCAAGTGGCGGAAGGTAAGCTGAAAGGCGATGTTGTATACGCTTTCGAGCGTGATTTCGCTATGCTCATGTGCACCAGCCGGGGTAATTACCTATGGGAACTTCGGGAAGGCTACATTAGCAACTGCGGCTCAATCCCGTGGCTGGCGCAGAAGATTTTGCGGGTAAAGTCGTTTGACCCGAAGAACCCCAAGCAGAATGCCTTTTTCTTCTTTCATGACGATTTGTATCAGAAAAAAGGATACGACATATTTGACAGGGAAGATTCTGACGCACTCTGTCGCGGTGGTCTGCGCGAATCCGGGAAAACAAGATTCCAGGCGTCTACCATCGATTTTGGGCTGCACCTTGGTGCATGGGGGCATTGGGGCGATAATAAGTACGAAAATATGGACTTTATGTCCAGTCTGCAAAAGGTTGGCTGATATGACTATTGCTGATTACGCCCTGAAATTTGTCGGCCGTCCCTACATCTGGGGCGGTGATGGTTCCGGAAAGTGTAGCGGAGGCTTTGACTGCAGCGGCCTTGTCTTGGAATGCCTGTTGGCGTTCGGAATTATTCCCCAGATTGACTTGACTGCACAAGGTATCTACGATATTCTCTATAATCAGCTTATTTGGAGTTCTGTCGAGCGAGGAAAGGAAAAGCCCGACGACATCCTATTCTTCGGAAAGGACCTTAAACACATCACGCACGTCGCAATAGCCATCGGAAACGGTCTGATGGTCGAGGCAGGTGGCGGCGGCTCAAAATGCAAAACGGCTGCGACATCGACGGGAATGGTACGCGTGCGCCCGATATCCTGGCGCAAGGACCTTGTCGCCGCATTGAGAGAATGACGAACTAAATTTTAACCAATTTTCCTAAAACGCCTTCGGGCAAGACTATCTCCGTAAATTTGAAAATGACCGCTGGGAAACTCCCGGCGGTTTTCGTTTTCAGTCCAAAAGGAGATAGTTATGGCTACTTACGAAAACAATGATTACACTTCCAAGGGCGTAGGCACTGCCGGCCTTACGCTCGGCGTTATCGGTACGGCGCTTGCCAGCGGCGTGCTCAACGGCAACGGTCTCGGCGGCCTCTTCGGCAACCAGAATCCGGCCACGAGCCCGATTTACCAGTTGTCCCAGAAGGACAACGAAATCGCCTTGCTCAAGGCGCAGCAGTATTCCGACAACAAGCTCGCCGTTTTGACCGAACGCGTGTCGAACCTCGAAGCACGTGTCCTTGCCGACGAAAAGACCGACCCCCTGCGCGACCAGATCCTGGGCGACCGCATTGCCGGCCTGCAGAACATCGTGAACCGCATCAGTGCTCCGTTCGTGCCGAACTACGCCGTGGCACCGGGTTGGGGGCCCGCTTTTGTGTCCCCGTTTCCGCCCGTCCCGCCCGTCGTCGCCGGTAGCGGAACGACAACTCCCACTCCCGCCGCCTCCACCAGCACGGCGCAAGCTTCGTAAAAAGAGGTAGCCCATGCAGATTTCGCTTGAAAAAGCCGTAGACGGCTTCATCGGCTTCATGGCCGACCAGGTGGCTACAATCCAGAAAATGGGCGACCGTTTTCTGGGATTTGCGGCTCTCGGGGCTCTCAAGAGCAATCCTGGAGCTCTCGTGTCTAAAGTGAAGCCCTGGATGGAAATGTCCGGGATTCTCGTCGACAATATGGTGAACTTGGATTCCGCAAAGGCTGCGCTCGACATGGCGTTCGCAAATGTGCCGAAAGTCAGCTATTTTGGTTTTTCGTTCACTGCGGACGACGTTCCGGCCCTTCTTGCGAAGATGCAGGGTGTCGAGGAGGTTGCACAATGACCGAACGCATGAAAGCGGTTTTGGAGCGTACCGAAAAGACGCTCTGCCGTCACCTTGAAGACCTGAATGACCAGGTTGAACAGGATGGTGGCCGTATCAAGGACCACATGACGCTTGACGGTATTAAGGACGCTCTTAAGAGCGCTCGTTGCCTGATGGAACTCATGTCCGGAAATGGCGAATCGACGGCCGTAAAGGCTGCCGCGAAAACGGTTCCTGGCGTGATTTAGTCGGTTCTTGATCTGAACAAGGCGGCTGGCAGAAATGCTGGCCGTCTTTTTGGTCTTGTGACCAAAAAATGACCATAGCCCTTATTTGCCTTTTGCTGTCTCAAAATAAAACATCAGCTGACTCTTAATCAGCGGGTCGCAGGTTCGACCCCTGCATCATCCACGAAAAGCCTCTCCTAGCGGAGAGGTTTTTTTATTTCGTTTTAAAAAAAAACGGAAAAATGCCCTCATAGACACTTTAGTTTGCTCAAAGAATTTTTTTTTGCTATTTTTGACATTAATAGGATGTGGAGTTATAGGGAATTCAGGTTTTTTAAGGAATTTTAAGATGAAAGTAGTATTGCCTGTTGCCGGGAACGGTCTTAGACTCCGTCCCTACACAGAAGACCGCCCCAAGTGTCTCCTGCCTTTGGCGGGCAAGACGATTATAGATTGGATCGTCGAGGACACGGTTTGCTTGAATCCCTCCGAGACGATTTTTATTACTGGCTACAAGGCCGAGAAAATGGACGATTTTTTGGCGGCAAAGCCGGAATGGGGCAAGACCCGCACGGTCGTCCAGTCCAATCCGCAGGGCTTGGGGGAGGCGATAAGCCTCGCGCTCCCTTATGCAAACGACGACGAACCGCTCTTGATTATCCTCGGCGATACGCTTTTTGAGGCCGATTTGAGCATTTTGACGACCGCCCAGGAGAACATCCTCTACACATTCAAGGTCGAAGACCCGAAGCGTTTCGGAGTTGCCGTGACCGACAAGGACGGCCGTATCGAGCGCCTGGTCGAAAAGCCCCAGGAGTTCGTGAGCGACGAGGCCATTGTTGGCATATATTATATCAAGGATGTGAAGGCGCTCAAGGCTTGCCTCAAGCACTTGATGGATAACGATATTCGCACCAAGGGCGAGTTCCAGCTGACGGATGCCCTCGAGATGATGATCGAGCAGGGTTGCCGGTTCCGCACGGCCCCGGTCAGCAAGTGGCTTGACTGCGGTCTTGTCGAGACGCTCCTGGAGACGAACGCCCACGTATTGAACAGGAATGACAATTCTGCTGAACGTTCCTTCCCGAATACGACGATCATCGGCCCGTGCTACATTGGCAAGAACGCCAAGATCCACGGATGCAAAATCGGCCCGAACGTCTCGATTGGCGACGATTGCGAAATCTCGGGCTGCGAGATCAGCGACGCTATCGTTTGGAACGGCGTGAAGATTGCCAACGGCAAAATCAGCAACACAGTTGTGCACAAGTAACCGTTCGTTCGGTACTCACTTTATGATGATAAAAAAAGCCCCGTTTCCGGGGTTTTTCGTTTCGTTCAAGGGAATGAAACTGGGAATTTTTTTATGCCTTGATGATTGTGTCCTTCGCGAGCACCACGATGCCCGATTCGGTCACGTGGAAGAGCTTGCGGTCGCGTTCCAGGTCATAACCGATTTGGAAGCCTGCCGGGATGTGAAGACCCTTCTCGATAATGGCGCGGCGAACCTTGGCGCCCGGTCCAATGGTCACGTTCGGGAACAGAATCGCTTCTTCCACTAGGGCGTCCTTCTGGATGGTCACACCCGGCGAGAGGATGCTCTTGACGACGGTGCCGCCGCCGATGATGCAGCCCGCCGACACGATGGAGTCGATGGCTGCGCCCTGGTGGCTCTCGTTGTCGCCGGCAAAGAAGCGTGCGGGCGGCTGGTTCCAGTTGAACGTGCGGATGGGCCAGTAGTTGTTGTAGAGGTCAAAGGGCGGCTGCTCGGAGCACAGGTCCATGTTTGCTTCGAAGAAGGCGTCGAGCGTACCCACGTCGCGCCAGTAGCCCTTGGTCGATGCTTTTTCGCCGCGCACGATGTTCGTGTTGAAGTCGTACACGTAAACGGGGTAGTCCTTGTAAAGGCTTGGGATGATGTGCTTGCCGAAGTCGGTTGCACCGTTTTGGGCGCCCTTCATGAGCTCGCGTACAAGGAACTTGCTGGTGAAAAGGTAGTTGCCCATGCTGGCGAGGCACCAGCCGGGGTTGCCCGGCATCTCCTTGGGCTGCTTGGGCTTTTCTTCGAAACCAATCATGCGGTGGTCGGCGTCCACCTCGATAATGCCGAATTCGCTCGCTTCTGACACGGGGACGGGGATGGCGGCGATGGTCAGGAGGGCGGCGCGGGAGAGGTGGAAATCAATCATCTGGTTGATGTCCATCTTGTAGATGTGGTCTCCGCCAAAGATGGCGACCAGGTCCGGACGCTCGTCGGTAATCAGGTTGATATTTTGAAAGATGGCGTCTGCGGTGCCGCGATACCAATCGTCGCCAGTGCGCATTTGTGCAGGAACAAGGTCCACATACTGGTCCAGGCTCGCGTTCAGGTTCCATGCGGCGGAAATGTGTTTGTTTAGCGAGTCGCTTTTGAACTGCGTGAGGACCTTGATTTTGAATATGCCGGAATTGATGAAATTGTTCAGGACGAAGTCGATGATGCGGTAGGTTCCGCCAAAATGGACGGCTGGTTTCGCGCGGTCGCGGGTGAGGGGCTGCAGGCGGCTTCCTTGTCCGCCGGCCATGATCATGCAAAGTATGTTTTTCTGGTGTTCCCTGGAATAAGACCAACTCATATAACCTCTTGTGTAACTCGGAGTTACCTAATCAACATATACATGCGTAATCTACGTTTTTTTCCAACAAAATGTAAACTTTTTTCTCAAAAAAATGCCAAATATCGTGGAGGACAATTTCTGGTGCATATTCGGGCAGACCGGTAGTGGCGGATGGCCGTGTGTTTTTGCTCAAATTTTTTATGGCAACCCCTGCAATGCAAACTTGTTTTTTGTAAATTTTACCGCGTTCGAAATTTTATCGAAAACAAACAACAAACCAAACAGGAGCTCATAATGAGTCTTACCCTTAACGATATCAAGCACCCGAAGATCAGTACTTGGGTGAATGAAATGATTGCCATGTGCGAACCGGACAACGTCGTTGTCGTTGACGGCTCCAAGGAAGAATACGATGCCCTTATGCAGAAGTGCGTCAAGGCTGGCCTCGCCACGAAGCTCGCCAAGAAGGAAAACTGCTACCTGTTCCGTTCTCTCCCGTCTGATGTGGCCCGCGTCGAATCCCGTACCTTCATTTCCTCTGTGAAGGAAGAAGATGCAGGTCCGACCAACCACTGGATCGACCCGTCTGAACTCAAGCAGACGATGCGTAAGCTCTATAAGGGTTGTATGCACGGCCGTACCATGTACGTGATTCCGTTCTGCATGGGCCCGCTCGGCTCCCCGATTTCCAAGAACGGTATCGAAGTCACGGACTCCGAATACGTTGTTCTCAACATGGACATCATGACTCGCGCCGGTAAGAAGGTTCTCGACATCTTCAATGCAGACGTGAACGCTGAATTCGTTCCGTGCCTCCACTCCGTTGGTAAGCCGCTCCGCGAATGCGAAAGCGACAACGGCATCTGGCCCTGCGCTGACGTTGAATACAAGTACATCACTCAGTTCCCCGAAGAACGCCTCATTTGGTCCTACGGTTCGGGCTACGGTGGAAACGCTCTTCTCGGTAAGAAGTGCTTCGCTCTCCGTATCGCTACCGTTCTCGCTCGCGACGAAGGCTGGCTCGCTGAACACATGCTCATCCTCAAGCTCACCAACCCGAAGGGCGAAGTCAAGTACGTGACTGGCGCATTCCCGTCTGCTTGCGGTAAGACGAACCTCGCCATGCTCATCCCGACTATCCCGGGCTGGAAGGTCGAAACCATCGGTGACGACATTGCATGGATGAAGTTTGGTAAGGATGGCCGTCTCTACGCTATCAACCCGGAAGCTGGCTTCTTCGGCGTTGCTCCGGGCACCTCTGCAGAATCCAACAAGAACGCTCTTATCTCTGCAGAAAAGAACACCATTTACACCAACTGCGCCCTCACTGAAGACGGCGACGTGTGGTGGGAAGGCATCGGCTACCCGGCTAAGGGCAAGCTCGTTGACTGGAAGGGCAAGACCCGTGACGCTCTCCCGAAGGACAAGGCTCCTAAGGGCGAAGAAATGGCTCACCCGAACGCTCGCTTCACCGCTCCGGCCAAGCAGTGCCCGTGCATCGCTAAGGAATGGGAAGATCCGGCAGGCGTGCCTATCTCTGCAATCCTCTTCGGTGGCCGTCGTCCGTCCACCATTCCTCTGGTTCACCAGTCCCTCAGCTGGAACCACGGCGTGTTCCTCGGCTCCATCGTGGGTTCCGAAATCACGGCTGCCTCTACGATTGACGCCTCTCAGGTCGGTAAGATCCGTCGCGACCCGTTCGCCATCCTCCCGTTCTGCGGCTACAACATGGGTGACTACTTCAAGCACTGGATCGAAATCGGTAAGAAGTCTACCGAAGACAAGCTCCCGAAGATCTTCTACGTGAACTGGTTCCGCAAGGATGCCAACAACGAAAAGCTTCCGGGTGGCTTCATGTGGCCGGGTTACGGCGACAACAGCCGCGTGCTCGCTTGGATCTTCGACCGCTGCAACGGTGTTGACAACGCTGTCGAAACTCCGATCGGTTACATGCCGAAGGAAGGCGCCATCAATACTGATGGTCTCGCTGACTACTATAAGGAAACTCTCCCGCAGATCACGAAGGTTGACGTGGAAGGCTGGAAGAAGGAACTCGCCGACGTTAAGGAAAACCACTATCCGAAGTTCGGCAAGCACCTCCCGAAGGAACTCTCCGAAATCATCGACATGATCCAGGATCGCCTCAATAAAGCCTAATAAGCTTTATCTTTCCTAACGGAAATCCTTTAAAAATCCCTGCTACCAGCGATGGTGTCGGGGATTTTTTACATATAAACTAATTTTTGTGTCTTTTTTGAAGGGAAAAACGTTTTTAATGGCATTTTTCCCCAAACTGGCACCTTAGGAATGCCCTTTTTGGGGGCTTTTTTGCTTTTTTTTACTTTTTTTTGCGCGGGGGGCTCCTTTTTCGCAAAAACCTAGTTATATTCCAAGTTGGAATAACCCGGTTGTTAGTTTTGCCGGTTTTGGAATAGAGGAAGAAACATGAACCGTTACGATTTGGTCCTGCTAGGCCTCATTTTGGAGCACGAGCGCAGTGGCTATGATATTATTACCGAGATTCGCGACCGCGAATTGGACCGCTGGGCGAACTTGAGTACATCCACTGTCTATAACCGCCTGACGACACTTGAAAAGAACGAATGCATCGTTGGTCGCGCCGAACGCGACGGCAACCGCCCTGAACGCATGGTCTTCAATATCACCGACAAGGGGAGGGATGTGTTGCGCAAGGAGGTCCTCAAGCACCTGACTGGCTTCAATGACGACCCGCGTACCTTGGGTTTTGCCTTCCTTTATGGCGCCGATAATAAGGAACTGATTCGCACTCTTGAGGCTCACGAACGCCGCCTGGTGCAAGAAATCGAGAACTTGGAGAAGATGATTGCCGAGGAACCGCGCCCCACGCTCTACCCGGAAGGCCCGTTCCTCAACTGTATGAGCCGTGACCATATTCTTGTGGAACTCAAGTACGTGCGTGCCGCCATCGGCATCTTGCGCGACCCCATCCGCAACAAGAAGCTCGACGGCTACTTCTACATCAACTTCGGCAACCGCGATTTCGAGAACTTCAACCAGAAGAAAGACTAGTTTTTCTATATTTACCGCGTTAAATTTAACAACCCCCTCTCACGGAGATACAATGGCTACAAAACAGAAGAAGAGTGTCAAGAAGGTCGCCTCCAAGAAGGCTCCGGCCGCCCAGTACGGCTACTTCGATGACGCCGCGAAAGAATACGTGCTTACCACGCCGGCAACCCCGATCAAGTGGTGCAACTACGTTGGTACTTTGAACTTCGGCGGTATCGTGGATACCACCGGCGGTACCCTGGTTTGCAAGGGCGACCCCGCCCTGAACCGTATCACCAAGTACATCGCCCAGATGCCGTGCTCTGATTTCAAGGCCAGCACCATCTATATCCGTATCAAGGAAGCCAAGGGCTACAAGGTGTTCTCTCCGTTTGTCGTTCCCACCCTCACCAAGATGGACAAGTGGGAATGCCACGTGGGTCTTTCTTACATGCGTTGGATCGCCGAATGCTGCGGCCTCCGCACCCAGGTGACGATTTTCGTCCCGACCGGCTCCAACACTCTCCTCCAGGACATCCAGGTGACGAACCTCGGTGGTGCCGCCAAGGAAGTGGACATTATCCCGGTTTATGAATTCAGCCACTTCGAAGCCGAAAAGCAGCTCACGAACGCCGACTGGGTCCCGCAGACCATGACCCTCAAGGGCCACTGGGAAAAGGACGGCCATGTGGTGCTCGAACAGTATGCTTACATGAAGCGCGACTACGCCGTGAACTACGTGACCGCCAACTGCAAGGTCGGTAGCTTCGACGGTGACCGCCGCGTGTTCCTCGGTGCCAACGAAATGGGCTCCTGGGCCGCTCCGCTCAGCCTCGCCAACAAGGAACTTTCCAACAGTGAATGTGACCGTGGCGACAACATCGCCGCCCTCATGATTCACGGTGGCAAGATTGCCGCCAAGAAGACCTTCCGCTGCTGCACCCAGCTCGGTCAGGAACAGAGCCTCAAGGTCGCCGCCAAGGCCATCGCCAAGTACCGCGACCTCAAGAACGTCGACAAGGCTTTCGACGAACTCGCCAAGTTCTGGGAAAACTACCTCTCCACGATCCAGGTGAAGACTCCGGACGCCTCCTTCAACACGATGGTGAACGTCCACAACCCGCGCCAGTGCCACACCACCAAGAACTGGAGCCGCTACCTCTCCCTGTACCAGCTGGGTTACGGCACCAGCCGCGGTATCGGTTACCGTGACTCCACGCAGGACTTGATGGGCGTGATGAGCCACATGCCGGAAGAAGCCTTGGTCCTCACCAAGAACCTCATCTCCGTGCAGCGCCCCGAAGGTAACGCCATGCACCAGTACGCCCCGCTCGCCCTCGCCGAAGACAACGGCAACGAAGCGAACGCCGGTGACTCCCGCGAAAAGGCCGGTGTCAAGGATGCCAAGGGCAATCCGATGTATGCCGACTGGTACGGCGATGACCACCTCTGGATCATCCTCACCGTGGCTTCTTACCTCAAGGAAACCGGCAAGATGGACCTCCTCAAGGAAGAGATCCCGTTCTACGTCGCCGGCAAGAAGCGCAAGGATCGTCCGAAGGGCACTGTCCTCGAACACTTGAAGCGCGCCCTGAAGTTCACCCGTGAACACCTCGGCAAGCACAACCTCCCGCTCCTCGGCTTTGCCGACTGGAACGACTGCATGAACCTGCCCCTCGGTGCAGAATCCACGTTCAACACCGCCTTGTACGCCAAGGCCTTGCTCGAAATGATGGACATCGAAGAAGCCCTCGGCGACAAGAAGGCTGTGGAAATGTACAAGGGCTGGTACGAAGACGTCAAGGCCGCCTTCAACAAGAGCGCCTGGGATGGCAAGTGGTGGACCCGTTGGTTCGACAAGGACGGCAACGGCTACGGTGTCGCCAAGGCCAAGTACGGCAAGATTTACTGTAACGGTCAGTCCTGGCCGGTCATCGCCGGCATCGCTTACGGCGACCGCGCCAAGCAGGGCATGGACAGCCTGAACAAGCTCCTCAACACCAAGTACGGCGTGAAGAGCTCCACTCCGGGTTACCGCGGCTTTGAACCGGCCGTGGGTGGCATCTCCACCTATCCTCCCGGAGCCAAGGAAAACGGCGGTATCTTCCTCCACACCAACCCGTGGGTGATGATTGCCGAAACGATCCTCGGCCGTGGCGACAATGCCTTCCAGTACTACAACCAAATTAACCCGGCTTCCAAGAACGGAATTCTCGATATCTTCGAGTCTGAACCGTATTGCTATCCGCAGAACATCCTCGGCGACGAACACAAGCAGTTCGGCATGGGCCGTAACGCATGGCTCTCCGGTACCTCCACCTGGACGTACCAGGCTGCCACGCAGTTCATCATCGGTATCCGCGCCAACTACAAGGGCCTTGTGGTCGATCCTTGCATTCCTTCTAAGTGGAATGGCTTCGAAGCGACCCGTAAGTTCCGTGGCGCTACCTACCAGATCACGGTGAAGAACCCGAAGCACGTTTGCAAGGGTGTCGCCAAGATGGTGGTTGACGGCAAGGAAATCGATTCCAATGTCGCCCCGATCTTTACGAAGGGTGTCCATAAAGTCGAAGTCACCATGGGCTAATTTGAATTATAACCGTCGGTTCTAATCCAAATTTGGATTTATAAGGTCCGCTCCTTTTGGAGCGGATTTTTGTTTGCTCTCGCTTGGCTCTCTGCGCTTCTTGAATGAGTGTGTCATCCTGAGCGACCGTAGGCCGCGAAGGATCTAGACCAGAAATTTAAATATCCGCTCCGCTCGGGGCGGATTTTTTGTTGTATGTGATTTTCATCTCTGTATGGAGACGATGCTTGTTAAAAAAATATATATTGGATTTGTATATAAAAAGCAACAAAGGGCGCTTATGGAAAAACGATTTGGCTGGGGAATTCGTGTTGTCACCATTATGGGTGCGGTGTTTTTTGCATCGTGTTCCGATACGGATTCGTCAAAATCCGGCATGGGCGTAAATACCGATGAATCTACAGAGTCATTGAATTTGTGTACACTCGAAAATGAAGGCAATGTCAAGTATGTGAATCTAGAAGATGCGTACTATCGATGCCATGACGAAGTATGGGAAAAAATTGAGGAAGGATTCTCTAGTAGTGCGGTAGAGGAAAATTTATCTAGTAATGTAAATAGTAAGCTGGCTAGCAGTTCTTCTGCAAAGCAACTTATTAGCAACGCGAATGAGAAAATATCGAGCAGTGTAACAAAAGATAAATCGTCAAGCAGTCAAAAGGCTGTTTCTTCAAGCAGCGTTAATAAAGAAAAGTCCTCAAGTAGCACTAAAGTTACTTCATCAAGCAGCCAAAAGGCTATTTCCTCAAGTAGCGTTATAGAAGAAAAGTCTTCTAGCAGCAAAAATATTGTTTCCTCAAGCAGTGAAAATACGAATCTGTCGAGTAGTTCTAAGATTGTGGCTTCTAGCAGTTCCGAAGGAGTGACTTGTACCGATGGCGATAAGGTTTACCAGGAGTCAACAGGGAAGTATTACGAATGTCAGGGTGGGGAATGGATTGAGATCTCAGGTGAAAACTGGGAAGTCGTAAGTTCGAGTTCATTAGGTGAATCGTCTTCAAGTGTTTGCGCTACAAATTTATGTGGAGCCGTTTGCGATGAAGAAGGCAAGATTGCTATCGGACAAAAAGATAGTCTGATTTATTTTTGTACAGCATTTGGCCTATGGGAAGACCGCACGAATTGGAACTGGAATGTTCCTGTGGATGAACGCCGAAATTATTCCATCACCTACGGCACGCTGACTGACTCGCGTGACGGAATTTGTCCCTTTTTTAGTTGAAAATCCAGGTCTCCAACTGGTGTAAATCTAGGCTATTAGCGCTTCATTGTCAAGTAGTTTCATGCTCTTTTC
>NZ_FQYM01000039.1 GCF_900141705.1 Fibrobacter sp. UWP2 | reverse complement strand
TGAAACGGGAACTGGAAAAGAGCAGAAAGAAAGGAAATGTAGCCTAAATCTGATGTTGGAACAAACTATTTTTGCGAAAAACCCTTGACACTACCCAGACAACCCGACCTTCAAGTACGAAGAACTCGAGGAATGCCCGTGGGAACTCGATATGAAGTGGTGATTATCTAAGCGAAACGCTATATATAAAAACGGAGCCGCAACGGGCTCCGTTTTTTTAAACAATCAAGCGATTAGGCGTAGTGATCTTTTTCGACGACTTCCTTGAAAGCGCCGCCACCCGTGTAGCCACCGCTGGATTCCATCAAGGGGGCCTTGGCATGGACTTTGCACACCTTCATCTGAGGAGTTTTGTATTCCTTTTTCGTTTTCATGTAAAAGTCCTTTTTAGTCAATGACAACATCACCAGTATTGCTCGCCGACATCAGGGTAGCCCTTGCATGAATCACACATACCTCCATCTGGGGTTTCTTGTATGTTTTTTTATTATTCATGAAGGAATTCCTATGTGGAGAAGACTGATTGTTAAGCGGAAACGCCTCTCAAAAGAAGGGGTTTGTCGTTGCAGTCTTCATGAATGACGTCACCGCTACTTTGACACAAGATACTCTGAACTGCACAGTCCATGACTTCCATCTGCGGAGCGGTGTATTCCTTCTTCATCTTTTCAATGCATTCTTTCATTTTTACTATCCTTCCTTTTTTTACTTAATAATAGCTTTTTTTCCGTTCTTGTAGTAGGTACCCTTCACGGTCGGCTTCGAATTCAGCCGACGTCCCTTCAAATCGTACCAGCGGTCCATACGAACCTCGCCCGTGACCGTGTTGAGAGTACCTGTCTGGACAACAAAGCCATTCTCGTTCTCGATTTCGATATCGAGTTCGTCCGGAAGCAAGATGTTGCTACCAAGAGTGCCGCTGGCAGACTTCGCCGTAACGTTGGCACTCTTGCGGTAAACCAGGTAGGCTCGCATGGGGTTGATAAAGGCGCCTTCGGCGATCTTCACGAATTCGCCCAGTTTGGCACCATCGCGTTCCTCATTGGCAAACAGGTAAATGGGATTGTTGTTATCAATAGTGAACTTCTCGTATTGATAAGCTCCGATGAATTCCCAGTTGTTCGCAGCAGTCGCTTCGCCTTCCGTTGTCGTGTTGAGAGTAACGGAGGTCGGGATGTCAAAAGTCACCTGGGATCCCGCAGGGATAATGACATAGGGCGTATTCGGCATAATCTTGGTCGCCGTAGCCACCTTGAACTTCCAGCGGCCATCCTCCCCCATTACAACAGTCTTGAACTTGTAGACCTCGGTACTAACGACATCTTCGGCATCGATTTCAAACGGGACATAGAGCGTCGCAATCTTCCCCGCATTGAACGTGCGGTTCAGGGTCACGCTATTGACGGTAATGTTGGAAGAAATCACAGTTTCATCGGCTTCATCAAGATTGGGCTCGTCGCCACCACCGTAAGTACCGTTGATGACGGCATTCTTCGTACCGTCCTCATTTTCAATAATCGTCACGGCACCAAATTTTGAACCACGAACCCAATAGGGATATAATACATAATTCTTCGATACTGTAATCTTTTCCCAAAGCTCAAATATCTTTTCGCCACCTTCATTACTCCAGCCATCCTGAACATATCCCTCACGAGTATAAGAAATTCCTCTTAAGGTATAGCTTGTTCCATAATTTACCGTTTCAGGAAGAACTTCTCCATTACCATATGATCCTGCTCGGTAAGCAATGGTATAAGTAGCCTCAGACCACTTAGCATAGATTGTCAAAGGTCCCGTTGCACCCGGTTTAACACCCTCTGCTTTGGTACTAAATTGTTCTTCATAGAACCAGCCATCAAACGTATAACCTGGTTTGGTTGGCGTGTAAAAAGCAAAATCACTTTCAATATTGTAAGTTTGATGATCCGGATCACAAGAAGCGTCCACACATGTGATATTATAATCAGTCGTTTTCCAGTGAGCATAAAGAATAATGCTATGCATAATAGGAGTGTTTTCAAATTCAAATAAAATCCCGCCATTTTTTTCTGTCCACCACCCATCAAATTCATAACCTTCATCAGGGACAGCAAATCCTTCCTCAGGTTCATTAACAAGTCCACCACCTTGTACAGTCGTTTCCGTAAAGGCTACTTTAGTCTTACCATGACCTTCAGCATGGAAGGTTACTGTATAGGTCTCTACTTCAGTCCAAATGGCATAAAGCGTCGTATTCTCTGAAGAAGCAAAGGTACTCAATTGATTCAAATCAATTGCATCATTGACAGAAGCACCATCATTGAAAGACCATCCCCTAAAATACATCCACTTACCACCATCACAATTTTCTCCGTTAACGGTACCTGTGCAATATTTTTCAGGAAGAGGTTCTATACCTTCAACTGTAATAGGATCACCTGTTGGCACAAGTTTCGCTTTTGTGACCGTAAGCGGGTCAGGGGGGAAATACCCACCATTGGCATCAAAGGTAATTTCAATCACCGGATTCCACACTGCATACACAGTCGTTTGTCCATTTACTTCACCTAAATTTTCGTCAGGAGTTGTCGCATTTTTATTACGGGACCAGCCAAGAAAAGCATAACCGTCGCGAGAAGGAATAGAAATTCCATTCGTCGTAACCGTAGTTCCACTGATGACCACATTGTATTTTTTTGCTCCTGAAGGGAACCCACCCCCATTAGCATCAAAAGTCACCATATAACCATCTGAACCTTCATAAGATAATCCCAAGAAACCAACGGACCACGCACTAGATGTCGCACCCACACACGTTTCTTCGCTCCAAGTTCCTCCATTCAGGACACAAGCGACTTCCTCATTATTTACGTCAGAACTCCCTGTAGGTGAGCCATTAATATTTCCTTTTCCAATGGCGCCATCTACACTAGAATCATCATAATAAACATTATTAGCACTCACTGTTCCGCTATATTGAGAACCAACAACACCTCCAGCCTTAGATTGATAAGTTTTATTACCAACTACTGCAGATCCTGTACTTGAAACACCACTGCCAGCATAAACACACGAGCTTATAGATACGGTCTTTTTGGTATATCCAACAATCCCACCCGCATAAGCCAAACCGTTAGCATCAATGGCGACTTCACTCACAGAACCCGTTATAGATCCACCTCCAGCATTGCCAACAAGGCCTCCAACTGCCTGACCAACACCACTTGTAACAATATTCCCAGAAACAATACAATCTTTAACGGAGCCATTGCTCCAGCCAACAAGAGTACCTATAGAAACAGGCTTTGCAACACAATCACCTCCTGTCACATATTTTCCACCATCACCTGAACCAAGTACTTGAATATTTTCTAATATCAGATTTTTTACTGTTCCCGAGAAAGCTCCAACAAAGCCAACATTCTGCGTATAATACACATTCATTTGTTCAAGAAAATCACTATTCAAATATAAATTTGAAATTTTATGGTTATTTCCATCAAAAACACCTGCATACTTACAATAAATCATATTATCTTTAGCCTTTCCACCTGGCCCTGCACAAATGGGAATCCAAAACTTTTTATCCCCCTCGTTCGCATCATCCGAATTCATCGTTAAATTTGCAGTCAATTTTGCATTTATACCAGCATTATCGACATGCTGATTATTTAGATAGCATGAAAACCACGCCAATTTTTCGGGCGTATCAATTTCATAAGAACCATTCACTAACGAAGCCTCTTGCAAGGTGTAGCCACCCCATGTTGCACCAGCAGAGCAATCAAACGGCTCAGGAGTCGCAGCAAAACCCTGCCCAACAAACACGAGGCAGGTCACGATAAATAATGTTTTCAATCTGGTTATAAACTGCATAATATTTCCCCTTTTTTCCTAAATTTAGCTTTTTTCCGTAAAATTAAAATAAATTTACAGAAAAAAGCGTCGTCAAGAGGGAAAATCGTGAGTCATGTCACGACCGAACCACTATTTCTCTTCAAAAAAGTGGCCCAAATCACTTAACAATGACCCTTTTCCCGTTCTTGACCAGTAAAAGCCCCGATAAGGCCAAGATTCTGAGCATATTTTCCTTTTTTGTAATCCGGTACATTCAAAATTTCTTCGGCACTTATATACAGGTTTCGAATGATATGACCTTTTCCATTAAAATTGACATTGGTTGGATCTCCGTCTGCTGCAATAGGAACCCAATAGTACCCATCACCTTCTCCCTTCATGTCAAGATCAGCAATCAATTCAATGCATTTGTCAGGCTTTTTTCCCGAAAACCATGCCAATTCTTGCGGCGAAGATACTTCGTAGCACTTACTTACCGTATTTACAGAAGGTTTTTGGGCACTCGCATGTGTCATCCACGATTCCATAGCACCAAACGCCTGCCCCACGGCAAGCAACCCAAACATTACACACAAAGTACCTGTAATTGTAAACTTTCGCATACACCGCCTCTTTTTTTCCCAAAAATAGAAAAAAAATAAGGAAATTACAATATTTTCACGAAAAAAAACAGAAACAGAGGGCCCAAAAGTGACCTCCGTCACGGAAAAATTCCCTTTTTTCGCGTAAGTCCTTGATTTTTATGTGATTTAGCGCACTTTTTGAGGGAATTACTTTGCAGCGAGCGCCTCGGCTATTATGGATTCGGCGACGCCCTTCGAGCGCAGGAATTCGGCCATTTCTGCGCGGCCTTGTGCACGGCCTTCTGCAAGACCTTCTGCATGACCTTGTGCAAGACCTTGTGCATGACCTTGTGCATGACCTTCTTCCTGGGCGCGGATCTTGGCTCCAGCCAGCATGATTTCGTAATCTTCTTCGTGTGCCATAGCTTTCTCCTGAACGGACAGAAGTTCGTCGGCCGCGTTGTCCACGCGAATGCGCTCGAGTGCCTCCTCGACGACTCCGCTGCCGAAATCCGGAAGTTCACCGCCGTCCCTGGCGTGATTCAGTAGGTAGAGCCATACATCTACGGCCCCCTTCACCTCGTCGGCGGACTTCGTGAAGTTCGGGATGCTAAGGAAAATATACTTATTTTTTTCCGAAAGTGGTCGAGCACTTCCGCCCTTCAGGGAGATCCTGCTGTAAAGCGCCCACTCGTCCAAATATTCCCCCTCGGCATGGGGCAAGTCGAAGTCGCAAATCCAAATAGATACCGTCTCCGGCAACTGGTAGCGGCGTCGCCTCTGCAAGTCTGCGGGAAGAGCCTTAAATTCTGGAGAATTTTCCATCTTCTTCTTTCCCTTGATAAGCAAAAAGGCCTTATAGAGGATAGTGCGGTCGATGAAAAAGTCGTGTTCCAGGCGCTGCATCTCCACGTTCAGGAACCGGCCCGTCCCGGTTGTTGCGAAGATGTCGAACACCACCTTCTTGCGCTCGGGAAGGCGAAATTCCACGGGCTCCTCGAACCTGAAGCGAAGCGTCTTGATTTTGTCGTCGCCCTCGAGATCAAGTACGCCGTCAAGAAAGTCCTTCAAGGCGGCCTCGCTGCCGAAAAACTCCTTGAAAGCCGGGTCGTATGTCGGGTCCAGGTAGACCTTGCCCCTGAACGCCTCCGGAATCGGGTTCTTGCGAATTACTTTTCGATTTTTGTCCATCTTATATTCCTTTTTTTGCGGGTACGCCCCCGCTGGGCGGATGGAGCAGTCCCCACCTACTGTATAAGACGGATTTTTGCCGGGATTTGTGCCATGGAATTTCAAATTTTCTACATTTTTTGAAAAAGTTTAAGACACAAAAGAGGATTATTATGCCGAAACTTCGTTCGCTCAAGACTATGGAAGGCCGTGAAATGGCCGGTGCACGCGCCCTGTGGCACGCAACTGGAACCAAGGTGGAAGACTTTGGCAAGCCCGTCATCTGCGTGGTGAACAGCTATACCCAGTTTGTTCCGGGCCACGTTCACCTGAAGGACTTGGGCCAGGTGGTCGCCCGCGCGATTGAAGCCGCCGGCGGTGTCGCGAAGGAAATGAACACCATCGCGGTCGATGACGGTATCGCCATGGGCCACGACGGCATGCTCTACAGCCTCCCGAGCCGCGACCTGATTGCGGACTCCACCGAATACATGGCCAACGCCCACCGCGCCGACGCCCTCGTCTGCATCTCCAACTGCGACAAGGTGACTCCGGGTATGCTTATGGCCGCCATGCGCCTCAACATTCCGGCAATTTTCGTGAGCGGCGGCCCGATGGAAGCTGGCCACGTGACCACGAAGGACGGCAAGGATCGCGCCCTTGACCTGATTGACGCCATGATCGATTCCGCCGACAACACCATCAGCGACGAAGAAGTGGCCGCCATCGAAGCGAACTCCTGCCCCACTTGCGGTTCCTGCTCCGGCATGTTCACCGCAAACTCCATGAACTCCCTGACCGAAGCCCTCGGCCTTAGCCTCCCGGGCAACGGCACCATCGTGGCGACCCACGCCGAACGCAAGAAACTCTTTGAAGCTGCCGGTAAGCGCATCGTGGAACTCTGCCACCAGTATTACGATTTGAACGACGACAGCATCCTCCCGCGTAGCATCGCCACGAAGGACGCCTTCGAGAACGCCATGCGCCTCGACATTGCCATGGGCGGCTCCTCCAACACCGTGCTCCACTTGCTCGCCGTGGCCCAGGAAGCGGGCGTCGACTTCACCATGAAGGACATCGACCGCCTTTCCCGCAACACGCCGTGCATCTGCAAGGTGGCCCCGACCGTCCACAACATCCACGTGGAAAACGTGAACCGCGCCGGTGGCATCATGGGCATCCTCGGTGAACTGGACCGCATGGGCCTCATCCACAAGGATGCAAAGACCGTTCATGCCAAGACCATGGGCGAAGCCCTCGAAGTGAACGACCTCAAGCGCAACCCCAGCGAAGAAGCCAAGCAGCGCTATCTCGCAGGCCCGGGCCGCAAGTACAACCTGGTCGCATTCTCGCAGAATTTCATGTACCCCGACCACGACCTCGACCGTGCCACGGGCGCAATCCGCGACGGCGAACACGCCTATACCAAGGACGGCGGCCTCGCTGTTCTGTACGGTAACCTCGCCGTGGACGGCTGCATCGTGAAGACCGCCGGCGTCGATGAATCCATCTTCAAGTTCACCGGCCCCGCCGTGGTGTTCGAAAGCCAGGAAGATGCCGTGAAGGGCATTCTCGACCCGAACGTGGTGAAGGCTGGCGACGTGGTCGTCATCCGCTACGAAGGCCCGAAGGGCGGCCCCGGCATGCAGGAAATGCTCTACCCGACCTCTTACCTCAAGAGCCGTCACCTCGGCAAGTCCTGCGCCCTCCTCACCGACGGACGCTTCTCCGGCGGTACGAGCGGTCTCTCCATCGGCCACGCTTCTCCGGAAGCCGCCAACAAGGGAAACATCGGCCTCGTGCACACGGGCGACGTCATCGAAATCGACATCCCGAACCGCAGCATCAACGTGCAGCTCACCGACGACGAACTCGCCGAACGCCGCAAGGAAATGGAAGCCCGCGGCGCGAAGGCTTGGCAGCCGGAACACCGCGACCGCGTTGTCAGCAAGGCCTTGCAGGCATACGCCGCCATGGCATCCAGCGCAGATAAAGGAGCTGTTAGAGACTTGTCTCTGATTGGTGTGAAGTAATTCGCGAACTAATGCCGCGACTTCGCTAATCACAAAAGCAATTAAAAAGCCCCTGATTCATTCAGGGGCTTTTTGCTAATCTACAGTTTTGATTTTTGAACGTCCAAACGGATCTTGTACGGCAAGCCTATCGCCTTCTTTTCGAGATTGGCACGAATCGCATCGCACAATTCTTTTACGGCATCGTCATTTTCAAGATCTGCCACAATAACAAATTCATCCCTGTAAATGCGAGACATAAAGAAGCCGCGCGGTCCGCAAATGGATTTCAACACGTTTGCCACCAGGCAAAGCGCATTGTCGCCTTCCGCATGGCCATAGATGTCACAGATTTTCTTGAACTTGCTTATTTTCAGCGAAACCCGGTACAGCCGTCCATTATCTTCACTGTCGTCCATTTTACCAGTCAAATACACATTCAACTGGCTTCTATTGTTCATGCGGGTCAGCGGATCCAAGGTAATCATTCTCGCCTGCATTGTCGCAAACGTCAACAACATGGCAAGCGCAATGCCGGGCGTCGTCGTAGGGATGTCCCCCAAAAGCATACGCAAAAAAATCGCAAAGAACGGCAAAAGTCCCAGGGATGCAATAGAGAAGTACAAGTCCCGGTCGGCAAAATTCCGTTTAAAGGCGGCCTTGTAAAAAGCAAGGACCATGCTCAGCGCCATATAGAAATAACTTCCCAGTACAGCGACCATGTAAAGCGGGCCCCTGTGATAATAGTTGAAATCATCCAGCTGGAACACCCAACCGGTCCACAATGACATCACGCTCACAAAAACCGAGACCGCCATGGGAATCGATAGCAAAGTCAGTTTCTTTTTGTCTTTCCAGAACGAGAAATTCATTGCGTATCCCGAAAAACGCAGCCAGCAAAAAGACATTACCGCGGAAGACGCAAAATAGAACGCGTACGAAATCCCATTGAACACATCTGCCATCATAAACTGCTGGCCATCCAAGGCAGTCGATAAAAAGTCCAGGCTTGAAGACAACACGACAAGCCCTAACACTTGCGAAAAAAGTTTCTGGTGCACCAGGCGGAAAACGCCCGACTTGACCTTGACCAGCAGGAACACCGACACCGCGATGCTGATAAACATAATTTCTATGTAAATCGAGTTTTGCAACATGGGGCCTACCTAAAACTACGTTTATCGCGCTTTACCTTTTCCAGTTCCAGTTCTGCACGCTTAAACAGATCGGGAATGTTGTCGTCGCCCTCCTTCCTTTCGGCAAAGCCCATACTCACCGTAAATTTGTACGGCAATTCGGCCTCTCTCGAAGCGAGAATCTTGTTGAAAAGTGTTCTGAGTTCGTACGCCTCCACAAGATCGTTCAGTTCGGCCACTGCGACAAATTCATCCCCGCCGGACCTCGAAATAAAATGCCCCATGGGGCCAAAGACCGCCCTCAGCACCTCGGCAATCATCACCAGCGCCAAGTCGCCCTGCATGTGCCCGAACTTGGCATTAACGTTCCTGAACTGGTCCACGTCCAACACAAACAGCATCAGGAGTTTGTTCGCATTGTAGTGGTTGATTTTTTCATCCAAAAAATAGTTGAGCTGGTTCCTGTTGTTCAGTTTGGTCAGTGTGTCCAAAGAAATCAGCTGGTTCTGATTCTCGACAAACATCACAAAAAGGCCAAATGTCACGCCGACGCAAAAAACGACAGTCCCAGGCACCATAATCTGAATGACTTCCCCTGCAAGGGGGACAAAACCCAAACCAGCAATCGCCAACAGTTTTCCCCTGCGTGCGAAGTTCTTCTTTTGAAGCGCCTTGAAAACAGTCCTCACAAAAACAGCCGCCAAAAAAGAACAAGCGAGAACCACCTGCAGCGCTAAATACGGTCCACGATGGTAACAGTTCATTTCGTCTACCGAGAAAATCCATCCGGTCCAAATCGAGGCGATGCTCAACACCGCAAGCACAAACACCGGGATAGCCTGCAAAACAGGCTTTATTCCGCGATCCGCATCGCCGTTCTCCAAATAATACGAGTAACGAAGCCACACAAAGCCCAACACGCCCGTCTGGATAAAGTAGGCGGCGTTAATCACCTTGTTTACCGTCAGGGCTCCTGCAAACTGGGAGCCGTCACAAAGTTTCCACATCAAGTCCAAAAAAAACAGGAGCAGGGAGTGAAAACAGAGTCCAAAGAAAAAGCGCTTGTCCAGTTCGCGCACCACATTACGCCAAACGGTAACCATGAGGATTACCAAGATCAGCACGCAAAAAAGGTTTATTTCAGTATATAGGGCTCTTTCCATAGAACACTACAATAAACTTACACACCAATAAAAAATAATCAAATATTTCGCTTAAAAGCACACTTGTGGCTAAAAACAGCCAATTTAGCCCCCAAATCGTGGTTTCTGCGGTAAACGGGAATTGCCTCCCAGCATAATAAACTCCCTTTTTTTTCGTTTAAATTATAGACGATATATGGAGGTGAGTACCCATGAAGCATTCCGCTTTAAAATTCCTGACCTTGGCAACAGCCCTTTCGGCGTATGCCATTGCCGCAAACATTACCCCAACCCGCGTGGGGCCCGTGAGCCAGTACGGCCAGCTGATGACCGGCAAGAACTCGCAGGGCAAGGGCCAAATCTACGGCAGCTGCGAAGGCGTCAAGGACGGCGCCGAAGTGCAGGTGCGCGGCATGAGCCTTTACTGGAGCCTTATGCCCGAAGCCATGGAATTCTGGACCGAGGAAGGCATCACCACCATGGTGAACGACATGAAAATCCAGCTCGTGCGCGCCGCCATGGCAACCGGGGCCAAATCCAACGAGGACACCGACTGGAAAGGCGAATGGAACGGTATCCAGCTCAAGGGGTACAGCGCAGACCAAACAAACCAAAAGAATTTCGTGAATACGGTGGTAGAAGCCGCCATCAAGAACGACATCTACGTGATTATCGACTGGCATTCCCATTACGCCAACGAACAGACAAGCGCCGCCAAGGCATTTTTCTCTGAAATGGCCCAAAAGTGGGGACAATACGACAACGTGATTTTCGAGGTGTTCAATGAGCCCAAGCAGGTCGACTGGAGCGTCGTCAAAAACTACGCCAACGAAATTGTCGCCGAAATCCGCAAGTATTCTGACAACCTGGTTATCGTGGGCAACCCGAGCTGGGACCAGAACCCCAATGCGGCCATCGGCAACGAAGTGAGCGACAGCAAGAAGAACATCGCCTACGCCCTCCACTACTATGCCAACTCCCACTGCTGGGAAGGCTCATACGGCTGGGGTAACGGCACCAACGACGCCTGCGAGGGCACCAAGGGCGTAAAGGCCATGAACGCGGGCCTCTCCGTATTCATGAGCGAATGGGGCACCGGCAATGCCGACGGCAAGGGAACTCCCGACCAGGGCCGCAACGAAAGCTGGCAGAACTACATGAACACACACAAGCTCTCTTGGGCAAACTGGAGCGCCTCCAAGATTAACGAAGGCACGGCGGCATTCCAGGGTTCTTCCAACAAGACCAGCCTGCAGTACACCACCTCGGGCAACCTGGTCAAGGGTTACCTGAGTTCGAACCCAGCTACTTACAAGGCATGCAAAACCAATGTCCCCGTGATTTCCTCGTCATCCACTATCGCCATCCCGTTTACCATGGTCGAAAGCTTCAACGTTTCTGTACAAAACAGGACCCTGCAGCTGAACTCCACAGCCAGCGGCATTACCAACGTCGAAGTATTCGACCTGCTTGGACACGCCAAGATGCAAACCGAAAAACTGTTTAGCGCCGGCACTAACGCAGTCGATCTGCAAAGCCTCCCCGCGGGCACCTACCTGGTGCGCGTGAGCCAGGGGTCCAATTTCACCCAAAAACGAATCCAGCTGAAATAAGAAACTTACTGAGAGAGAAAGATCCCGGGGGCCGAGGCCCTCGGGATTCTTTTTTATGGGGATGCCATCAAGTGGACGCCCCCGGTCAAACAAACCCACCGAACTTGACGATGACGCCCGCAAACACGACGCTCACCATCGTCATGAGTTTAATCAAGATATTGAGCGAAGGTCCTGCGGTATCCTTGAAGGGGTCGCCCACAGTGTCGCCCACGACCGCCGACTTGTGCGTGTCGCTGCCCTTGCCACCATAGTTGCCCTTCTCCACGTACTTTTTCGCATTGTCCCAGGCGCCACCCGCGTTGTTGAGCATGGTCGCCAGCGAGAAGCCTGCGGCAAGGCCACCCGCCAACAGCCCGAACACGCCAGCGACACCCATCGCGAGCCCCACCACCACCGGTACAATAACCGCAAGAAGCGACGGGACAATCATCTCCTTCTGGGCTCCGGTCGTCGAGATTTCCACGCAGCGCCCGTATTCGGGCTGAGCCGAGCCATCCATGATTCCAGGGATTTCCCGGAACTGCCGACGGACTTCCTCGACCATCGCAGATGCCGCACGGCCCACCGCCTTGATGGTAAGCGCACAGAACACGAACGCCATCATGGCGCCAATGAAGAGCCCGCCCAAGAGCATGGGGTTCATGAGGTTCAAATTGAAGATGTGCATGAAGTCGCTGTAGTCCGCCTTGCTTGCAACCATCCCAACAAGGTCGCCGTGTTCCGAAATGGCTCGGGAGCCCTCGTCAATAAGTTTCACGCCGGGCACGTTCGATACCGCACTCGCAAGATCAGCAGCATGGTTCGCAAAAGTGATGCTCCCGACGTTCCACACGCCTTTCGCCGATGCGGCAAGGTGCCCAATCCAAATCTTGACTTCCTCGACGTAGCTCGCCAAAAGCGCCATGGCGGTGAGTGCCGCAGAACCGATAGCAAAGCCCTTACCGGTCGCCGCCGTAGTGTTCCCGAGCATGTCGAGTTCATCGGTACGGGCGCGCACCTTCGGGTCGAGCCCCGCCATCTCGGCGTTACCGCCCGCATTGTCGGCAATCGGGCCGAACGCGTCCGTCGCAAGGGTGATGCCCAAGGTACTCAACATGCCCACCGCAGCAAAGCCGACGCCATAAAGCCCAAGCCCCATGTTCTGGAAACCGCCCGCGCAACCAAATGCCGCGACAATGCCAGCGACAATCGTCACCACCGGGAGCCCAGTCGAGAACATGCCTACCGAGATGCCGTCAATAATCGTGGTCGCAGGTCCGAGTTTCGCCTGCCCCGCAATGCCGCGCGTTGGCTTGTAGGCATCGGACGTGTAGTATTCCGTGAACTGGCCAATGAGTATACCCGCAGCAAGGCCCGAAAGCACCGAGCCAAAGATGCCCATCGAAATAAAGTCGAGCTTCACGAGCACCAACAGCGCAATGAGGATCAAGACCGAGGAGCCCAGCGTCCCCGTCAAAAGCGAACGCAAAAGCGACTTGGTATCGGCGGTCTCCTTCGTGCGCACCATGTAGATGCCAATGACCGAGAGCACAATGCCTATGGCCGCGACGACCATCGGGGCGATAACCATCTTGATGCCCCCCATCGGGAGTGCGGCACCGAGTGCCGCCGTCGAGAGGATCGACCCGCAGTAGGATTCGTAAAGGTCCGCGCCCATGCCGGCAACGTCACCCACGTTGTCGCCCACGTTATCGGCAATGGTCGCCGGGTTGCGCGGGTCGTCTTCGGGAATTCCCGCCTCGACTTTGCCCACGAGGTCGGCACCCACATCGGCCGCCTTCGTATAAATGCCGCCGCCCACACGGGCAAAGAGCGCCTGCAACGAGGCGCCCATGCCAAAGGTGAGCATGGTCGTCGTGATTTCCACCATCTTCGCGTGCGCCCAGGCAGGATTGCTCACCAGCGCATCGCTCCAGGCGGGAATCGAAAGCTTGGCAGCAATATTGGCGCCAAAGCCCCATACGTTATGGTCATAAATGTAGTTGAGCAAAAAGAACCACGCCGAAATATCAATGAGCCCAAAACCCACGACCACAAGGCCCATCACCGCCCCGCTCCTAAAAGCAATGACCAGCCCGCGGTTCAAACTCGAGATGGCCCCGTTCGCCGTACGTGAACTCGCGTAAGTCGCGGTCTTCATGCCCAAAAAACCGCACAGTCCGCTAAAAAAACCGCCCGTGAGAAAAGCCACCGGCACAAACGGGTTCTGGATGCCCATAAAGGCGAGCACCACGAATATCACAAATAGCACCGCAAAGACAACCGATACCGTCTTGTACTGCCTTCGCAGGTAGGCAAACGCCCCCACTCGCACAAAATGCGCAATCGCCTTCATTTTGCGGTCGCCATCGGGCTGACGCTTCATAAAACGATAAAAGTGGAACGCCATCGCAAGCGCGACAAGGGCGGCTGCGGGCACAAGCAGCCAGTAGAGAGGGATAGAAGCCATAAACGCCTCGATTTTTTGATTAACCACACATAAAAATCAAAAAAACCGCAAATTGCGTACTCTACAAACAAACGGCAGGCACAAGGACAACCCTAAGGTTATCATAAAGGAATTTATTCTGTTTTTTGGGAAAAGCCGTAAAAAAACATTTTTTTACACACGAACATCCATTATTCCAAATTGGAACAAGATGCCGGCAGCAAAAAAATTGACGCCCTACAGTTCCTTGTGCTTGAGCAAGGCGCGAATGTTCCTGGGGAGCACATCCTTGTGCCACTTGGTCCATTCATCATAAAATATATAGCGGCGTTCGCGCTGACGGAACACGCGGCCATGCACCACGCGGCGTCCATTGCGCATCTCTACCGGGATCACGATGTGCAGGCACTCGTGGTACACGACCCCGGCCACGGCGTACTTGGGGCAGTTCGCCGCGTCGTAGCCCTTGCTAATGCTAATCAGGTGAAAGTCCTCGCCCGTCAACGGGTCCTTGCGCGTGGTGTGGTAGCTGAGTCCGCCCACACGGTTGCTCCAGGTAATTCGGCAATTCAAACTGCCATCAAAATAGGTGTCGTTCACCGCAGCCAAGATATCGTTCAAGTCGTGGTACTTGCCCTTGGGGCGAATCGGCGGGATGCGGTTGCGGCTCTCGAGCGGTTTTTCACCTCGATCCACAAGCACCTGGTCGACCACGGTCCAAAAGCGCGTCACCAAGTCCTTGATAATCGCCTTGTTCTTTTGAGTCTTGCGACGTACCGCATGCTCGGCCCACTCCGCCGCCAGTTCACGGGCAGCGGTAAACTCGGGATCCCGCATGTAGGCAGGGAGCATGACCTCGGGGTGGCCAAACAAGACGCCGCCCTTGCAGCGGATGCTCTTTTTTAGCAGCGGGTTGTACTTGAAGTTCACGAGCCCGTTGGCTGAACAGTCCGGCGAAGCCGCCTGCACGGCAGGTACTTTAGGCTGCTCGGGATAGTTCCCGAACAAATCCAGCTGGCCGAACATGTCCATTTGATCGCCTGCCATTAGCCAAGGACCCCTTCAAAAGCGTTCACCGACAAAAGACCGCCAAAATAGCTCTCCGAGAGGTGAAGCCCGGCATAGTGCTCCGAGATGCCATAAATGGCTTCCTCGATATTGTCGGGCAAATACACTATGTAACTGTCGTTTTTCTCGGTCTGCAGGCTCTCGGGCGTGCAGTACTTGGGGTCCGTCTCGCTAAAGTACATGCGGCACGAGACCGGACGGAACGGATAGACCATGCAATCCCCCGCCTTGTTCGAGAACGGGCACGGGCGCCATGCCGCAAAATAATCGTGAAGAGCCTTGTCTTCTGCCTCGTCTTCGGAAGCCTCGGTCTCCAGCCTCTTTTCAAACAAACTATCAAACAGATTCGCCCGCATTTGGCACGCGTCCATCACATCGATCAAGTCGTCGCGCTTGCGAAGTTCGCAATACAGGTATATCAGTTCAAACGGCTCCACCGACATGGGGTAATGGTGGCAGCAGTTGCCGCAAGCCGGCCGGCACTGGATGGGGCGAGGTTGCTGAGGCAATACCGCCTTCAAATATTGGGCATAGGCGTCATGGTACGCCTTGGCGAACTTTAAAATTTCGGGCAACTGCTCCCGCAGGTTGTCCTCACCCACGGCATATTCCCTGCGCAGGGATTGAGCAATCCGGTCCAGGCGGTCCCGTTCGGCACCCAACAAAACGGCCATCTTCATTTCGGCCAATTTATATGCCCTGGTGGGGAAATAATCGCGGTAAAGTTCCATTATTGACAAATATAGATACAAAAAAAGCCATTAAAAACACACAAAAAAGGGCTACCGAAACTTTTTGCTTACAATAATGTTATCTTTTAAACAGTTTTGGACCATTTTTCAAAACAACGGAAATGTTTATGAAACTGAGAAAAACGTTATTGGTGTGCACCGCAATAGCCCTCATGGCAAGCTTTATCGGTTGCAACCTGTTCAACCCGACCGAAAGCGTCGACATTGCCTCCAACGATGCCAACGCCCTCACCTACGAAGGCTACATCAAGTTCCGCAACAACGAGTACACCGAGGCTGCCAACTACTTTGGCCAAGCCATTGTGGCGGACCCAAGCCACTCCGAGGCGTGGTTCGGCCTTGCCAAGACCAAAATGAACCAGCAGGACTTGAACATCTTTGAACTTTTGAAGTACGTGAACGTCGCCCAAAAGACCAAGTTCCCCCTAGCCGATATGGACGACGCTACCGCTTACAAGTATAAAGTCGGCATCGACACCGTGGTCAGCTACCTTAAGATGTTCATCTACAAGGACACCACAGGCCAGCTGGACGGCGTCATCACCTACGCCACCATCTCGAACAGTTTTATGATTCTGCAGCTCATGCAGACCATGCTCTCCATGCGCAATACAACCAAAAACATGCCCGCCTGCGTGAACGGGAGCGCCGAAGGCTGCGATCTCGGTGCCATTCTCAACGCCATGAAGGGGAACGTGAGCGAAACACTTGATGCGCTAGAAGACGTGTTCAAGACCTGTGAAGAAAACCCGTCCACTATGGCCTCCATTGGCGACCAGTACCTAGCCGGATTTGATTACCTGAAAGGCGAAGCCCAGGAGCTCGCCGTAGAAAGCATGTGCGGAGCGCTTGCCGAAACCATTTCCAATACAGGAGACGGCTACTCGCAAGAAAAGGCGCTAAATACGGTCATTTCCCAACTTGGCTACAGCGACTTCTTTGACGAGGACGGCGATGGTTGCCATGACGAAGAAATCTACGACGGTCAGGACAATGACGGTGACGGAGAAATTGACGAAGACCTCCGCGACAAGACAAACCAAATCAAGTACGACTACGAGTACGCCGCACGCTTGACCGCAGCCAACACAATGCAAGGCAAAAAGAGCATCTCGAATATGCTGATTGTTGCATCCGCCGCCCCCAGTCCCAAGTACGAACAGGTAGACATCGACATGAACCTGATTGCCGGCGAAGAAGACGAATGGCGTTTCATTTACGATTCCTATGAAAAACGCGCTCAAAACGCCGACCACCGGTTTAAATTTGCACAGAAACTGGTATTCAACCCCGCAGGATATCCACTCGAAGAATACCTTAGCTTCAAGAGTCTTGTCGCCATGGACAACACCGGGGATCAATACGACCTCAATTTCCGCAAGACTTACATTGGCGGTTGCTGGGTCAACTACAACGAAGAAATGTTCAAAGCTTGGACGGATCTTGCAAGGAGTAAAAAATAATGCGCCATATTGTTATTTCCTCCTTAATTCTTTTAACGGCAGTAGTCTCATTTGCAGCCAAGGCTCCGACGCACCACTCCATTCGTGCCGAAGGCATGGGTAACGCCCATGTGGCAGTAGTCGACGACAAGGAAGCTATCTACTACAACTACGCAGGTTTGAGCCAAATCAACCGTTTGGGTAACTACGATAAAAGGCCGGAACAGGGTTATTATCCGAGAAACTTCCTGGGCGACATGAGATTGAACCTCGGTGGCGCAGGTCCGTTCGAAACGTACTTCTCCACCTACAACGTGGCGAAGGACTTGCAGGTCATGTACCAGAATGCAAGCAACGTCGCTCTCTTATACGGGCTTCCCACAAATTCCGTCCTCATGGATACTCTTTCGACCCATCCCGAACTCGTACACAAGATCAACAACTACGACCACAAGTACCTGTCGATGAAAATCAAGATGGACGCGGAAATGGCCTTCCACGGATTCGGCGGTGCAGTTTGGGTAGACGGAAGAGTCAACCCGTACCTGGATGGTGGAATTATCCTCCCCTTCCTCGCCATCGACACCATGGTCATTGACGGCGTGGTCCAGGGCGGTGTCGCCTACGGATTTACGGACAAACTATCCGTCGGTATCGGCGCCAAGGCCGCCAAGCGCGAAAAGGTCGAGATGATCACCGTCGACATCATGAACTACGACGCTCTCCAAGACACCTTGGAAGACCGTTACCATGACGCCACCGACAACATTTTTGACTTCAATAGCATTTCCATGGGTATTGACTTGGGCGTCCTTTACCAGTTGACCCGTGAATTCCGCGTAGGCGCCTCCCTCAACGACATCTACTTCAAGGAATTGGCTGGCGATAAAATTACGCCGAACCTCACCATGGGTTTCAACTACAGCCCCCGATTCTTTAACAAGAACACCGGCTTTGCACGTAAGTTCAACTTCGCCATGGACTATGCCAACGCCCTCTACAGCGAGAACAACTACAAGCCGTTCTCCCACTTGAATTTTGGTTTGGAAGTGGAACAGACTCTCCTTGCCTGGCCTGGCTACAACAACGAAATCCGCGCCTTGGCGGTACGCCTTGCAGGTGGCTTCAAGGGAGGCTACCCCTCCGCCGGCCTCGGGCTCGAAATTTTGCGATTCCTTACGCTTGAATTTGCCACGTGGGCCGAGGAACTCGGTTACTACACTGGTCAGGACGAAGAGCGCATCTACATGGGACAGATCAGTTTGGGATTCTAGGGAATCTTGAAAAAAGATTTAAGGACGGTTTGCTTGTGCAAGCCGTCTTTTTTTGTAAAAAATGCAAAGATACGCATTTTGACTTGACATCGGCCCACAAAGGGCTGTGTCAAGCCTGGCTGTATGGTTGCAAGAACGCTGCGGAAACCAAAAATGGCCAAAATAGCCTAAATTCTGCAATTCCGTAGTGAACAAACAGCTTCGGAGGGGCTTACGAAACCGACATTTTTTGCTATGGCAACGGAACCGTATAAAATGACTTGACAGAGCCGACTTTTACATTTTGTCCGGCTTGTCAACATCGGCCATTCCGACTTCATAGACGGATGGAGTCGATTCGCAAGTGCTGCATTGCAATAGAGTCGACTGTGGCTTTAGTGTAATGACCTTGATGCAAGGCTTTTCGTAGACCTTTTTCATTCTGGCTATCTTAACTAAAAGCGAACTGTTGCTAATTGAATTCAACTTCAATGGTGTCATCGTTGCAGGTGCTGCATTGCAGCAGGGCGGACTGCTGCTTTAATTTGACGATTTTTACGGTTGGGGCGATATATTCTTTTTTCTGTTCGGATTGGTTTGCTTGAATCGTTTCCATAAGTCAATAGTTTATAGTTGATGATTGCTACGTGTCATGCCCGCTATACGATACTAGGCAACTTGTTGCCATAGTAGAGTTATCCTCTTTGTGGAGAAGGCGGGCATCCCTTTTTCCGCTCACTTCTTGAAATAAGCCCCTTTAGCTTTCGGCTTTCCGACATGGCGTCCCTTCAGGTCGAAGGTTCGGCTTGGACGTATGCTGCTGAATTCTCCCGTACGGGTATCCATTCTCGCGATGAAGGTTGTATGTTCTTCGCCGTTCTGGTCCTTTTCGAAGAATTCGACCTCAATCGTTTCAGGAGTGTTGTCTTCGTTGAAAAGATTTGCGACACTTGCCGCACGCTGTTCGCCCGATGCTAGCGGACGGTTCTGTACGGGCTTTAGCTGCACGCTGGCGTCCTTTTTTCTCAGGTAGGCGCGCAATGGGTAAGCATATCCCCCTGCAGCAATCTTTCCGAACTGCCCCTTGGCTATGTTATGTTCGTTGCGGCCTGCGAAGGCGTAGGCGAGCCCGAGCTCTTTGTCTTCATC
This sequence comes from Fibrobacter sp. UWP2, assembly GCF_900141705.1. Lineage (NCBI taxonomy): Bacteria > Pseudomonadati > Fibrobacterota > Fibrobacteria > Fibrobacterales > Fibrobacteraceae > Fibrobacter > Fibrobacter sp. UWP2. The sequence goes on along the minus strand of NZ_FQYM01000039.1, from coordinate 361 downwards.
ACCACCCCAAGTTTTGTACTGATAAACGCCCACAAAGTACCATAATTTATCCTGGCTTTTGACGGTGTCAATTTCATTTTCGTCCATATATACAGTGACATGCTTTCCTTGCAAATCGAATGTCAATTCTTCTTCGTAGACGATGATTGCATAGGGGTGAAGCGGTTGAATATGTCCATCTGGTATTTTCTCCATTCTTGCTTTCCATGTATTCCCTACCTGCTCAACAGAATACAAATCATAAAAATCTGCGTTAGTTCTTGTTTCGAATTTGTCCCTTTTTTAGTTGAAAATCCAGGTCTCCAACTGGTGTAAATCTAGGCTATTAGCGCTTCATTGTCAAGTAGTTTCATGCTCTTTT
>NZ_FQYM01000038.1 GCF_900141705.1 Fibrobacter sp. UWP2 | reverse complement strand
AAAAGAGCATGAAACTACTTGACAATGAAGCGCTAATAGCCTAGATTTACACCAGTTGGAGACCTGGATTTTCAACTAAAAAAGGGACAAATTCGGCGCTGGAGGCCGGTGCACCCTCGTCGGCACTGGAAGCGGCACCTTCACCTTCGGAGGCGCTGGATGTAATAGTTGTGCCTTCATCGCCGCCGGTGGGGGCAGCAGTGCTGCTGGTATCGTCGTCGCAGGCCATAAAGCTGAAGGATGCCATGAGAGCCATGGACAAGATGATTTTTTTGAGATTCATGTTAATTCCTTTTTTATTGGTTGTACGAGTAATTCTAAAATAAATAAAAAGTTGATGTTTTGCAAAAAAAGAATTTACATGCCCGGTATGGTGATGTCGTATTTCACCTTGTTTTTGGCCTCGTCGGTAATTTCAATGGTGATGGATTCACCTTCTTCGGGGAGCTTTGAACCATCCAACACAATTTCGCGGGGTTCCGAATCGTACTCGGCTGCAATCCATTTTTTGCCGGCGGAGACCTTGATGGCGTTTCCGTCGGCAATCCCGTCGTACTTGTATACCATAGGAATCCTGAGCACCGATTGATGGAGTCCGTTTATGATGCCTTCTGCCCAGTAGGGGAAACCGAGGGTGGGGCCTTCCTTGTTCTCTATGCTGGCGACGTCGCGTAGCTCGTTGGCACTGGCGCAGCGCTTTTTGCCACCGGTCTGCTTGCTAAAGATGAACCAGTCGCGGCTGGTTTCGCCGAGCCAGTAGAGGGGGGCTGGATTGTCGGGGTTCTCGATGCACACGTTCCAGTTGCCGCGGAACTGCATTCCCTTGGGGTGAAACTCGAAGTAGTCTAGACTGTCGGTGCTAGTGCGTGTGACCGCCAGAACGCGAGCTGCGGTATCACTTGCCGTCGGGATACCCGAAATCTTTTGGCTTATGCTCACGTCGCCAATTGTGGTGTTCCAGTTGACGCTGGTCTGGTACTTGCCCATGGAGAACACGGCGATGGTCTCGTCGGCAGCCTTGCCGTTGCCTGTGGATTCGGCGCCGGCGGTATACTGGATTTTTTTGAGGTCGGGGTAGGTTTCGACGACCTTGCCCAGCAAAATGGGCTTGTGGTCGAACACCTTGCAAAGGTCTTCAGAGAGCTCGGCGTCCTTGGTGCCGTAGGCGGCAAAGCGGTAGCCCGATTCGCAGCGGAAAAGGTCGAGGACGCTCCTGCTCAAGAAGGTGTAGACCGGAGCCGTCTGGACCTTGGTCTGCTGGATTGGGGAGTTGCCTTTGCATTTGGGGTGGAAGTTGAACTGGCGCGTGGTCACGTTGCCGGCATAGTCCTCAATTACAACTTTGTATGTAGAGAGCGGGGCGAGTTTGGCGTCAATGAAGTGCCAGTCGCCTGCGGTGTCGGCTTCTTCGGCCCACAAAAGTTCGTCACGGATGTTCAGCATTTTTTTGAAGCTGAGGTCGTCCTGGATTTTGCTATAGATTTTTTCGTCATAGCGCCACACCTCTAGGCGGCGGATTGACATGGGATTCTCTTTGGGGAATCGGCTGTAGTCGGCAATCTTGACGGCCATGTGGAGCGGGAATTCGTTTTTGACCGGGGTGACGGCGCAGCCCTTGCTGACGGCTGCGTCACTGGTGACGGCGAGCTCGTTGCCTTGCCAAACGGCGACTCCAAAGACTTGCGGGGCGATGGTGTCGAGGCAGAGGGCGCCCACCTTGCAGGGGGAGGTGACGCGGTCGTTGTCGAGGCGGACTTCTAAGTGCAGGTGCGGATTCCCGATGCCCGTGCTGCCGGAGAACGTGAGCGTGTCGCCCTTGTTGTATTTGGTGCCGGGATTGAGTTTAACGTCGTTCTTTTTGCTGGCGTACTGCTTTTGCGAAATTTGCTCGTCGAGCTTGCCAAAGCTGCTTTGGTGGGCAAACACCCAGGTCTTGCCGCTGTTGCCCTTGAAGAACATCACCTTGCCGTAGCCAAAGGGGCTGGTGCGGATCTCCTGGACGCGACCGTCTTCGGGTGCGTATATGGGCCAGCCTTCTTCCATTTCGGTGGAGTAGTCAATGCCTGCGTGGTAACGGGTGCCGCGGTTTTCGCCAAAGCTCGAGGTGAGGAAGGCGTCCCTGCCAAAGGGGTTGTAGCGGTCGTCTTTGGCTTCGGTGTTTTTTTCGTCGGCTTTGTCATCCGTGATGCCGGCGGCCTTCTTTTGCTCGGCGAGGCAGTCCTCGTAGGCGAAGGCGTCCATGCTCGCCTCGTCGCAGGGCGGGATGACCTTTTCGGAAGTGGCTTCCGTTTTTACGGCTTTTTGTTTTTTGACGGTCTTGTTGGCCTTGATGGTCGAGGCGCTTGCGGCAAAGGCAGAAACTGCGGCAAACGAAATGGCGAATAATGTTGTAAGTAATTTCTCATTCTTCATAATACTAGTAAATTTAAAAAAAAGGGGGATGGCTGTTGGAAAGGGTATAAAAAAGACCCGCATTGCTGCGAGTCTTTTTCAGTGGAGCTAAGGAGAGTCGAACTCCTGACCTCCTGCATGCCATGCAGGCGCTCTACCAACTGAGCTATAACCCCGAAAGGTGAGCCAAATAGAGAAATTTATTTGCCCCTTGTCAAGGGGACGGGGAATTTTTTTTCGAAAAAAAGAAAAAATCCCCTCGGAGGAGGGGCTTTTTTACGTTTTGCCGTTAATTGGCAGCTACCGGCTAATGGCCGATTATGCCTTCTCGATGGTCACGGACTCGATAATCACGTCTTCGAAGGGGCGGTCGCCGCGGTCGGTCTTGACGTTTGCAATATCGTCGAGCACGTCGAAGCCTTCGTAGAGCTGGCCGAACACGGAGTAGCCGTCAGCCGGGCCGGGGCCCACCTGGTCGTGGTCCAAAAAGTGCACGTTGTCGCCGTGGACGATGAAGAACTGGCTACCGATGCTGTTTGGCATGGCGGTCTTTGCCCAGCTGAGGGCGCCGCGCATGTGGGTGAGGCACGGGTCGTACTTGTCGCCGATGGTGGTGCCGGGGCCCTTGGCGGAGTGTCCGCCGGTGCCGTTCCTGCGGGTGAAGTCGCCGCCCTGGATCATGAACCCGCTGATGATGCGGTGGAACGGGGCGCCGTCGTACTTGCCCTGCTTTGCAAGTTCGATGAAGTTCGTGGCGCATTCGCCCACGCGTTCTTCAAAAAGGCGGAGCTTCATGGTGCCGTGGTTGGTTTTCATGATGGCGATGGTTTCGCCTGCCTGCGGTTTATCCAGCTGATTGAACATATGTTTCTCCGGTATTTATTGTTTTTCCCATATATATAAAAAATAGGACGAAAATTACAACTTTTAAAAGCGAGTTGGCCCTAAAAAAACTAATTTCTAGGTATATGAAAGACAACTGCAAACGTATCCAGGAATTGCTTTCCGCGCAGGCCATGGAATTCGCTCTCGACGAAATGGCTGCGAAAATCGCAAAGATGCACCCTTCCGCCGAGAACCTGATTGTCCTCGGCATGGCAAGCCGCGGGATTCCGCTGGCAAAGAAACTGAGCGACAGGCTCTCGCAAAAATTCGGCAAGCCCATCGAGATGGGCAGCCTCGACGCGACATTCTACCGCGACGACTTCCACTACCGCAAGCCCAGCGCCTCTACCGAGATGCGCTTTACCGAGATGCCCGCCTCCGTGGAAGGCAAAACGGTAATCCTTGTGGACGACGTGCTCTACACGGGCCGCTCGGTTCGTGCCGCGATGCAGGCAATCCTCGACCTCGGCCGCCCCGCCGCCATACGCCTCTGCGTGCTGGTGGACCGCGGGCACCGCGAACTCCCCATTGCCCCGGACTGCGTGGGCCTCACGGTGGAGACTGCGCAGAACCAGGAAGTGCGCGTGATGATAGAACCTATCGACAATGAAAATTCAGTTTATTTAGTGGAAGTGGAGGACTAAAGTGAGTTCTTTGCAAATCAAGCACTTGTTCGGCCTGCAGGGAGTCTCCAAGCAAGACATCCGCATGATTCTGGACAATGCCAAGCAGTTTAGAGAAATTCTGGAACGTCCGGTCAAAAAGGTGCCAAGCCTTCGTGGCCTCACGATAGTGAACCTGTTTTTTGAGAATAGCACCCGCACCCGCACGAGTTTTGAACTCGCCGAAAAGCGCCTCTCTGCAGATACGGTGAACTTCACGAGTTCCAACTCCAGCGTGAAGAAGGGCGAAACGCTCGTCGATACGCTCCGTAACATTGAGTCCATGAAAATCGATATCGTGGTGGTCCGCCACAAGGGGACGGGTGTCCCGAAGTTCCTCGCCGACAACAGCAATGCGATTATCGTGAACGCGGGCGACGGTGCGCACGAGCACCCCACGCAGGCGCTCCTTGACATGCTCACCATCGAAGAAAAGCTGGGCACTCTCGAGGGCAAGAACGTGACGATTGTGGGCGACATCCGCCACAGCCGCGTGGCCCGCAGCAACCTCTGGGGCATGACCACCATGGGCGCGCACGTGACGCTCTGCGGTCCTAGCACCCTGGTTCCCCGCAATACGGAACTGTTGCAGTACAAGGAACTTGCGGGGAGCGTTTCTTGGGAACCCGACGTGAACAAGGCGGTCAGGGACGCCGACGTCATTATCGCGCTCCGCCTGCAAAAGGAGCGCATGGATGACGCCCTCCTCCCGTCGATGCGGGAATACCGCAACTTCTTTGGCATTACCGAGGATGTTTTGGAGCATGCCAAGGAAAAGGTCATCATTATGCACCCGGGTCCAATCAACCGAGGAGTGGAACTGGATTCCGATATTGCCGATGGAAGCCATTCCGTCATCTTGGACCAGGTGACAAACGGCGTGGCCGTCCGTATGGCCGTGCTCTTCCTTTTGGCTGGAGGCCGTAACAATGAAAAGGTATAAGGATTATCATCTTTGCGGGGCCGGCAACATGGACCAGGTCGTGCTCAAGAACCTGAAGTTCTGGAACGGGAAGTCCTTTGAAAAACGCGACCAGCTTTGCATTGACTCCCAGGGCTGCATTGACGAATCGGGCAAAAGTTCCTCGGCGAAGGTCGAGTTCGATTGCAAAGGCGCCCTGGTGCTGCCCGCCCTCTTTGGGCTGGGGCTCGACTTTATGGAACCGCTTCGCGATGACGTTTACACTTTTGGTGACGGCCTGGATGCCATGCACCGCGGCGGTTTTTATGGTGGACTTTACGAAAGCTCCGCCAACCCGATTGACGATTGCGAAAAGCTTGCCGCTGCCGAGAACCGCCTGGTGCGGAACGGCGTTTATTCGAACCTCGATATCAAGTTCCTGGGTGCCTTTAGCCGTGCGTTCGGTACAGATAGTTTGTCCGAAATGATGGAACTGGCAGAGGGGGTTGAACCCGATGAGGATTCTTGCGAGGGCGTTGCTGGCTTCGGTGACGGAAACGCGCCCATCCCGCACTCCAGGTTCCTCCGGCTTGCCATGGAATATGGCAAAATGACTGGCAAGCGATTCTTTTTCCAGCCCATGGACCGCACGCTTCGCAAGAGCGGCTGCGTTCACGAGGGTGCCTACTCCGACATGCTCGGCATGAAGGGCATCCCGCGCATTGCCGAGACGATTGCCGCCTACACGGTTTTGGAAACGGCGCGTTTTTTGGATGTGCCGGTGCACTTTAAACAAATCACCTGCGGCGAGACGTTGGACTTGGTGCGCCAGGCCCGCAAAAACGGCTTGGATGTCACTTGTGACGTTGGACTGTACCACTTGCTTTTGGAAGACTCCTGCCTTACGTCGCTGGATTCCGCATATCACATCATTCCGCCCATCCGCTCTGCCGATGACCGCGAGGCCTTGTGGAAAGGAGTCGAGGACGGCACGGTCACGGCAATCAGCATGAATCACACGCCGGTGCTCCTTCAGGATACCGAAGTGAACTTTGAGGACTCTGTTCCTGGCGCTCTCTCGCTGGAAGTGGCGCTTCCTGCCATTTGGGGCAAGCTGAGTGCCCGTGTGGGCGAGGCCCGCGCCATAGAACTCTTGTCGACTGCCCCGGCGAAGCTGGTGGGGGTCGATGCGTCGGTCCCGAAGCCCGGGTTCGATAAGGCCTTGACTAACTTGGTTGTGTTCGACCCGGCCAAACCGCACAAGGTGGTCGAGTCCGATTTTGCCGGCCATGTTTGCAACAGCCCGCTTTTGGGGACGGAGCTGCAGGGGTCCATCCTGGGTTCCTATATCCACGGTGTTTGGACCGAGGTGTAACACAGGGAATTGCCGATGATCAATCCAACGCAACTTCTTTGGGTTCTCTTTGTTTTGGCGCTCATTCTGGCGCTGATTGCCCTGGTCGAAATACATCGAAGCAATCAGCGTCGCGAAAACGAAGTGATGTTCGGGACAGATGTCTTTGACGAAAAAGTCAAGGAATTCGGCCTGACGCCTAAGGAAATCCGCACGTTGGAAAAGTTGGTCCGCGCCTCCAAGTTCGAGAACAAGGATGCGGTGTTGAATTCCGCTTCGCTTTTTGAGACGGCGGTTGCCGATTTCTACGATTTTAGGGATGTCCATACGGTTCGCGATGAAACGCTCGAAGCGGTGGCGGGACTCCGCGAAAAGCTTGACTTTACGGCGAAGAACCCGCTGGCGAATGTCCGCTCGACGCGGCAGTTCGGCGTGGGCGACCGCGTCGACGTTATCCTCGAAAACGGCGCCAAACTCAAGCGTTCCGAAATTTTGTGGAAAAACGAGAAGGAATGGGCTGTGTTGTACGACAGCAGTTTTGGCCCTGCTTCGTCCTTTGAAGGCAAGCGGATCCGCATCCGTTGGACCAGGCCCGAAGATGCCATGTACTCGGCTTGGCTGGAGGTCGTGGCTTCCCGTCCCGGGGAATTCGTCGTGGAGCACTCGGTAAAATTGGACAAACAGCAGTTGCGTCGCTGGGTCCGTGAAGTGGTGGACTTCCCTGTGGAGGCCGTTTTTGCAGACGGGACCACCTGTTCAGGAAGGCTTTACGATTTGTCGGCTGGCGGTATCCTTCTTGGACTCCCCATGGAATGCGAAAGTGGCCAGCATGTGAACATTCGTTTTGAGCTTCCGAGCTTTGGTCCCCAGGATGTGGAAATCGAGCTTTTGCGCAGTTTAGGGCGGAAAAATCCAAAATATCCGGATTATTTCTCTGTGACGGCGTCCTTTACCGGCGCCTTTGGTTGGACCCAGGAAATGGTGCTTCAGTACATTTTTGAGGTCCATAAGAACAAAAAGATCTCCGAAAATGACAAAAAAGTGGGCTAAGTAGTTAATTTTCAATGAGTTAGGTGAAATTTCCGCTTGACATTTGAGTTATTTAAAGGTAGAATTAGGGTAGTATTGTTTCCGATCGGAGTTTTATTTTGGCTTTAGGTTTAATTGCTAAAATTCGCGGGGAACGCGAAACTGTCGGTATTGATGTTGGCCACTACAGCATCAAGTACGTTAAGGTTTACCACAATAGTCGCGGTGGCAAGGTCGTTGTCGACGCCGACTTGGAGCCTGTACCCGAAGGTGCCATTGTCAATGGTGAAATCCAGCATCGCGAGGGCGACGCTCCGACGGGTGAAGATGGAAAGAAGGAGAAGGATGGCGCTGAACTGCTGAATGAAGCCATGTCCAGGCTCCTGATCCGCCATCCTATCGATGAATCAGTCGATGTTGTTGCTTCCGTGAACTGCGGTGCCGGCGCCGGTGGTGTGCTGGTGGACCGTTTGAGTGTTAAAGTCCCGAAAAACGGGAACGAAGCCGCTATTATTCTCCAGACCGCGCAGTCCCGTCCGCCTTTCGATGACCAGGACAACGTCATCGACTACGAAGTGGAATCTCGTGACGCCGAAGAGGTCACGGCGAACGTCGTCGCCGCCAAGAACGCCCTGTTGGACTCCTGGGCGCAGTTCTTCAAGTCCAGGTCGCTCAAGCTCTCGGCGATGGACGTCGATATTTTTGGCTTGGTCAACTCGTACATGGCGACCGCCTCTGCCGAGGACGCCCAGCAGACCGCAGCCATTGTGAACATTGGCGAAAAGAAGATGAGCATCGCGTTTGTTCAAAACGGCAAGTTCCACTCGATGCGTGCCATGACCGGCGGTTCGCTGGATTTGGTGATTGCGAAGTTGTGTACGCACTTGGGTGTCGATGCCGCCAAGTGCCACGAGATTTTTGAAAAAGGCGACATGTCTATCGTGGATGGATTTTCGGAAGCCGAAGTTGAAGAAACTTTGAAGATCGCCTTTGAAGACTTGATGGGCCAGATTGAGTTCGGTATCCGCTACTTCTCGTCTTCGGAAGATTCCAGTGAACTGAGCAAGATTTTGCTGGGTGGCGGCGGCGCCTCCATTCCTGGACTCAAGGCTTACATTGCCGAGCGCACTGGCATAGAGACCGATACGGTGAACCCGTTCCGCTATGTGGAGTGCGACGCCAAGGTCTTTGGTGAGGGCGGTATTTCGCTCGGTTTATCTAACATTTATGCCCCTGCTCTGGGACTCGCGATGAGGAAGTTCTAATGGCGGCAAAAAAGACAAAAACAAAAGCTGCAGAAAAGAAAGCGCTTTGCATTTCGATTAACCTCCTCCCTCCGGAGTATCGAAAAAAGCAAAAGGATTTCTCTTGGATTACGGACCGCCGTGTGATTTGGCCGACGGTGGCTTTGATTGTCGCCATCGTTTCGGTGGCCATGGTGCAGGCGTTTATTACCGAGACCATTAACGGCTTGGAACAAGAGGTGCAGAGTGTAAAAGAGGAAGTGGAACGCGAGCGTCCGCTCCTGACCAAGATTGGCGACTTGGAACAAAAGCAAGCCGTTATCAATACCAAGATCAATGCGCTCAAGAGCATCCAGGTCAGCAAAAAACGCTGGGTCATTCTCTTTGAGAATATTTCTTCGGTGCTTCCTCCCAACATGTGGATTACCAGCATCGGTCAAATGGACGAATTTGACTTGGAAATGAAGGGCACCACGTTTGACTTCTCCGAAGTTGCCGAATACATGGTAAAACTCGAAAAGCAGGCGAGTGTCGAAAAGGTTTCTCTGGTGACAATCGCTACTACCAAGGTTGATGGTGAAGAAGCATACAACTTTACCATCAAGGTTGTCCTGAAAAAGGATTTGGAGGGGTAGTATGGGCAATATAGACTTTAAAGACAAAAAGAACGTATACGCCATATTCATTATCCTTTTGATTCTTGCCGTGGGTTACTGCGTATATACTTATATGTGGGACCCGTTCGTGGTGGAACGTGAACGCCTTGAACGCGATCTTGGCTCGGCACGGACGGAACTCGACAAGATTAACGCCAAAAAACATCGCGTGGCGGAGCTGGAACTCCAGCTGGTTCAAGCCGAAAAGGATTTTGAGAAACTGAAGGAAATGTTCCCAGAAGAAGAAAAAATCCCGCTGCGTTTGCAGGATCTTTATTCTGTGTTGCGCAGCTCCGGCGTTCAAATCCAAAAATTCAACCCCGAGGGAAGCTCTCCCAAGGAACACTACATAGAGAATCGTTACTCTATTGCGGTCAATTCGGGTTACCACATGCTGGGTTACCTGTTCGCCGAAATCGCGAACTTCAATTACCCGACCGCAATCTCGAATTTAAGGTTGAGCCGTTACTCGGGCATTGCTGCGGAATTGCAGAAGGCCGAGACACACGGTTGGACGCCGATTACCATGTCGGTTACGTTTAACTTGACCACCTATACATCCAAGAAGGCTCAGTAATGATTATGAATAAATTCATTCCTTTGTTCCTGTTCGTGGCGGTGGCGGCAAATGCAGCGCTAATCAAGGATGTTCGCTACAGTTGTGATTCCAAGAATTGTGCGGTGGTGTTCCAGTTTGCGTCGAACAAGGATTTACCGACTTTTTACCAAAAGTACGATGCCAAGGCCCAAAAATTGACGGTGGGCTTTTCGGGAACTGATTTCGCCTTGGGCGAGGGTTCTTACGATATAGACGCCGCTGCCGAAATGGTTCGTTCCATGCGCGTGTTCAAGGAACCGTACCGCGGTATGGATTTCTTGAAGATCGAGATGACTGTGGGACCGGCATTGAACTCTGACAAAAATGAAATCGCTCTTGACGACGCCAACTTCCTTTTGAAACTCAAGGGAAACAAGGGCAAGGCCTGGACCTTGTCAAAGCTTTTTGCAGAACGCAAGAAGGCTGCCGAAAAAGCGGCGAAGGAAGAAGCCAAGCGTTTAGCCGAAGAGAAGAAGGCTGCCGAAAAGAAGGCCGCCGAAGAGAAGAAAGCCGCCGAGAAGGCCGCCCTCGAAGAAAAGAAGCGCTTGGCCGAAGAGAAGAAGGCCGCCGAAAAGAAGGCTGCCGAAGAGAAGAAAGCCGCCGAGAAGGCCGCCCTCGAAGAAAAGAAGCGCTTGGCTGAAGAGAAGAAGGCCGCTGAAAAGAAGGCTGCCGAAGAGAAGAAAGCCGCCGAAAAGGCCGCCCTCGAAGAAAAGAAGCGCTTGGCCGAAGAGAAGAAGGCCGCCGAAAAGAAGGCTGCCGAAGAGAAGAAAGCCGCCGAAAAGGCCGCCCTCGAAGAGAAGAAGCGCTTGGCCGAAGAGAAGAAGGCTGCCGAGAAAGCCGCCAAGGAAGAGGAAAAACGCCTTGCCGAAGAAGAAAAGGCTTTGGAAAAGGCGCTCAAGGAAGGCGGTAAAATTTCGGCTCTGCTCCCGAACTTAAAAGAGATGACCGTCTTGATCGGTTCCGGCATGGAACAGTTCCGCCTGGAGGCTGACAGCCCGGTCGAAATTAAGAACGTCTCTGGCCCCGACAAGGCTTCGACTTACACAATCGGTCTTGCTGGCCCTAAAAAGTCCCCTGTATTCAAGGTGGGCGCAGGCTCCCTGGTACGCGCCGTGACGTGGGGCGCCAACGGTCTCAAAGTCCAATTGCAGCCCGGAGCCAAGCCGGTAATGCTTGTGCAAGAGGGCGCCTTTATTTTGCAGGTGGCCGAAAAAGCCGTTAAAAAGGATGGATTTGTGTTCTGGTCGGCTCGCCCCGATGGAATCTTTGTCCGCAACTGGATTAAGAGCGTCGAAGAAGAACGTCCCAATTTTGAATCCTTTGTGAGCCGTTTTGAAAAGGACAGCAAGAAAATTGTGTCTAGCTCCCAGGCCTTCCACCTGCGTCCGGTTGTGCGCGAACTGATTGTGGTTGCCGATGAAATTGAACTTTATGCGGCTCCGAACGAAAACTCCCAGGTGTTGCAACGCTTGGTGTTTGGCGACCGCCTTGTGAATTTGGATTTGACCGGCCTGTATTGCAAGGTGCAGTCGGGCAGCCGCGTTGGCTTTGTGAACAAACGCGCGGTGAGCTACATGGATGAACTTTCTTCTGTGCAGGCGGAGCGCTTGAAACAGATTGACAAGGAACGCGGTGAAAATCTCGCGGGTGAAAATCCGACTCAGGGAAGCCAGTTGGATGGCTTGTACGAGGATCGCGTGACATACAGCTCGTTTGGTCGTCGTGATCCGTTTGTCGAAATCAAGGGCCTTGTCGAAGAAGGCATTAACATTGACCAGGTGGAACTGGTGGGCATCATTTGGGAATCCGATGTGCCGATGGCTATTCTAGTGGAATCCAAGAATCCTTCCGTGTCTTATACGCTCAAGGAAGGCGACAAGATTCTCAATGGTAAAGTTCTTAAAATTACACAAACAGACGTGCTCTTCCTTATTCAAGAATTCGGTGTGAGCCGTCGCTACTCCATGGGTCTTCCCGATAAATTTGGGGGTCAAAAGTGAAAAAGCTGACAAAAATTCTGACCATTCTTCTTATGGTGGCGAGTTTCGCTACTGTCTGGGCTGCGCCTGCCGAAGGGTCGGTTGCCCCGAACAAGAAGCTGTATGACTTTAACTTTGTGGACATGGACTTCGAAGCCGTGTTCCGCTCTGTCTCGGTGGTTGCCGGTGTCGACATTTTGCTTGCTCCCGAAGTCAAGGGCAAGATGAGCCTCAAGGTGACCAAGAAGACCTGGCAAGAAACGCTGGACATTGTCTGTAACATGAACGAACTGACCTGGGTCATCCAGGACAAGTACATCATGATCCAGCGCACCAGCACCTACCTGGCAAAGCAAAAGAAACTCGCTGACGAAGAAAAGCAGGTCGCCGAATCGGCTCCGCTGGTACGTAAGAACTTCCAGGTGCACCACGCCAAGGCCGAGGAACTGGTGAAGGTGCTTGAAAGCATGAAGAGCGGTCGTGGTCGCATTACCACGGTGGAACGCACCAACTCGATTATTGTGTACGATACCGAAGACAAGATTGAGCAAATGAACAACGCTTTAGCGGAATTGGATGTGGAAACGCTGCAAATCATGATTACTGCCAAGCTCGTTGTGGTAAGTAGTGAATTGGCTCGTGAGTTAGGTGTGGACTGGACGGCGACGATGGGCAATACGGCACTAACTCCAGGGGTTGCCGGAACGGCAACGGGAAGTGCTGCGGCTTCAACTCGTACTAGTGCTGTGGTTCAGTCCTTCCCGAATAATGGCGCTTCTCCGGCAGTTAATAAAGCTTCAACGGCTATTACTACAAGCCTTTTGGACAATAACCTCCAGGTTGCCATTACCAGCTTGATGGGTGATGCTTCTACGGAAGTGCTTGCGAGTCCGCAAGTCTCGACGCTCGACAACACCGAAGCCCAAGTGTTCATGGGTGACAAGGTCTCGATCCGCGTGATTGACGATGATGGTGAATCTTCGACACAACTTGTGGAAACGGGTATCAAGCTCACAGTGACTCCGCATGTTTCTGGCGATAATCGTATTTTGCTTGATTTGCATCCTGAAAACAATTCATATAGCTATGATGAAAAGGGTGAGGTTGTTATTAGTACCCAAGAAGCGAAGACAAAAGTTGTTGTGGCTGATGGAGAAACGGTTGTGATAGGTGGCTTGACTCGTAATGAAAATCAAGAAGAAGAACGAGGCATTCCGTTCCTCAAAGATATTCCATTGATTGGAAATCTATTTAAGTATAGCCGTAATTCTGTTATTAAAAAGGACCTTGTGATCTTTGTGACGCCGCGAATCATCCGCAACTACATTGGCGATGTGGAACTTTCGGAACCGTCCGCTGTGGTTGAAGGTCAAGAGAAGGAAGCACCGCAGGCCGCCCCGGCTGCCCAGCCGGCTCCTGCCGCTCAACCGGCTGCTCAACCTGCTCCGGCTGCCCAGACGGCACCGCAAGCGGAACCCGCTCCTGCCGCCGCTCCCGAGGCTCCCGCCCCCGAAGCTCCTGCCGCAGAAAGCGGCGACTGGCAGTAATTCTCTGCTACGCAAGTTTAAAAAAGCCTCCACATTTGTGGAGGTTTTTTTGTCTGATTTTTTTTGGAAGTGTAACTGCAGAAGATTCGCTTATCGCACCACGAGGGAGGCGAGGGCGAGCTCCTGCGCAATGCGTGTGCTGCATAGGCCGCTCTTGATTTCGTAGTCGAGGTCGGCCAGGCGACGAATTACGCGGCAAAGGAGTGGCCTGCCCCAATTGCGTGCGCACTGGGGAGCCTTGCCCTTCACGTTGAAGATGAAGTCGTTTTTGCCGATGGCCGCCGCGGCATCCTTTGCCTGCATCCCCTTGCTGAGGAGAGTCGAGAAGTTCAAGAGGTCCACGGAATAGCGGTAGAGCGAGCCCACGATCTGGATAGCGCTTACGCCGTTGTTGAGCATCTCGTTCAACATGCGGGTATAGGTCTTGGCGTCACGCATACCGAAGGAGTCGTTGATTTCGTAAGAGACCATCTCGCGCTGGGGCACGATCATCGTGCGAACAAGTTCCAGCGTGATCTTGGGGCAGTCGGGTGCAAAAAGCAGGACCTTCTCGATTTCCTCGCTTACGAGCTTGGTGTCGGTGCCGAGGGCGTCGGCGAGGTACTGGCAGGCGTCACGGTCAATCGCCTTGTTGAAGTGCGTGGGGATGGCGGCGGCAATCCACTCTGCCATCTTGTATTGCTTAGGGACTTCGTACTTTTGGATTTCGCCCACCTTGGCGAGTGTCTTGTACAGTTCCCCGCGGGCATCCAGCTTCTCGAATTCCATGAGGAGCTTGCACTGTGGACCGTGGGAGAGCCACTTGGCAAGGCTCTTAACGTCGTCCGCCTTGAGGGCTTCGCCCTTGCGGACGACCACGACCTGCTCGGGGGAGAACATTGACACCGAGTCGCAGGCGGTAATGACGGCGTCGGCGATAGAGGGGATGTTCGTATCGGTCGCAAACAGGATTTGCTTGGCCAAGGGGTCGTCTCGGCGGTCGCCGAGAGTGTCGCATAGGAACTTCTCTACGCACTTGTCCTTGGTAAAGTTGTCTTCGCCGATGAGAGTGAGGATCATGGCTTAAAGGTTAGCTGAAGTCGACGATTTGGAACTTGTTCACGCCTCTCGGGGTGGTGACTTCGATGGTCTCGCCCTTCTTTTTGCCCGTGAGGGCGGCGCCGATGGGGCTTTTGAAGCTGATTTTGCCGTTGAGGGCGTCGGCTTCTTCGGGAGACACCAGCTGGTAGTTCACGTTCTTCTTGGTCTTCAGGTTGAGGAGGGAGACCTTGGCGCCAAAACTGATTTTTTCGCAGTTTGGGTCAAAGGCGACGACCTCGGCACGGGCCAACTGGTCCTGGAGCCTGGGCATCTCGATGTTGTCGATGGAGGAGAGCCTTTCCTTGGCGGCGTGGTACTCGGCGTTTTCGCTCAAGTCACCCTGTGCACGGGCGTCGACCAATTCTTGGAGGACGCGCGGACGCTCCATATTTTTTAAATTTTCAAGGTCTTTGACGAGCTTGTCGTAAGCTTCTTGTGTAAACTTGATCTTTTCCATGCTCTATAAGTTAATAAATTTTATGGCATCTTTTAGGAGATTGTATGTACAATTTATTGGATAATGGCGGCGTTTGCTCCCCCAAGGGATTTACCGCTTCTGGAATTTGCGCTGGCATTAAGGCTAGCGGTAATGCGGATATGGCACTCTTGAAGAGTGAAAAGGCGGCACGTTGCTTTGCCGTGTTTACCACCAACAAGGTGAAGGCCGCCCCGGTCCTTTACGACAAGGCTGCCCTGGAGCATGCACACTTTGCGACGGCGGTCGTGGTGAACAGCGGTAACGCCAATGCCTGTACCGGCGAACAGGGTTACAAGGATGCCGAGCGTATGGCCGTGATGACCGAGGAGGCTCTTGGCCTTACCCCGAAGAGTGTGCTCGTGTGCAGCACGGGTGTGATTGGTCACCTGATGCCGATGGACAAGATTGAAGCGGGTATCCCGAAACTCGTCGAGAAACTCCACGCCGATGCTTCCGAGGAATTTGGCCGAGCCATCCTCACGACCGACCTTGCCTTGAAGAGCCATGCCGTGGAAATCCACACGGAGAAGGGCGTGGTGACGATTGGCGGTGCCTGCAAGGGCAGCGGCATGATTCATCCGAACATGGCGACGATGCTCGCCTTTATTACGACGGACATTTCTCTCCCTATTGACTTTTTTGCGGAGTTCCGTGCCGATATTGCGGACTCGTTCAACGCGATTACCGTGGACGGCGACACCAGCACAAACGACACCTGCATTATGCTCGCAAACGGGATGAGCGGGCTTCGTTACGAGGACCTGAGCCTCAGCGAACAGGGCGAGTTCCGTGCTGCCCTCATGCTCATCATGCAGAGCCTCGCAAAAGACATCGTGCGTGATGGCGAAGGTGCCACCAAGCTTATCGAACTGCGTATCGAGAAGGCCGAAAGCCACGAGGAAGCACTCCGCATGGCGCGCTTTATCGGGACATCTAACCTCGCGAAGTGCGCAATGTTCGGTGAAGACCCGAACTGGGGCCGCATCCTCAGCAGCGCGGGTTCCAGCGGCTGCAACATGGTGGCAGAACACACCGACCTGTATTTCGGTGACGTGAAGGTCTTGGAAGGCGGGCGCCCGCTCCAGCTCGACGAGGCACAGACTGCGGCCTTGCATGCCGTGGTGCGCCAGCGTGAATACAAGGTGACGCTCGTGCTCAACATCGGGCAGGCATCCGCAAGCGCGTTTACCTGCGACTTGAGCTACGGCTACGTGAAGATCAACGCCGAATATACGACGTAAGGGAAGAGACCGCTCGCGCTAGAATCTGTATAACAAGTACAGGGCTGGCGCTCGCTCTCGCCTTTGACGACTCGTTGATACGAGTCGCCTACGGCTCACAGAGACCGCTCGCACTTGAAATTAAAAAACGCTCCGGTTTGGCCGGGGCGATTTTTTCCTGTTTACTAACCACTATTTACTAATCCTTTAGGCAGCGCAAACTTGCGCCGAATTCGGGATTGAACTTCTCGAACTTGGCGGTGTTCTTGTCGGTCACGAACACGAGGACTTCGCCCTCGCTTGTCCAGAAGTAGGCCTTTTGACCGGCATCCTGCAGCTTGCGGTCTTTGAGGGCAACATCGCTCTTGGCGAAGTGCCCGCCGCCGGCCTTGGCACCAAAGCCGAATTCGTCCTTGCCATTGCCGTAGACGGCTGTCCCCTTGATGGGATCCCAGCCGTAGCCGGCTTTGAGCTTTAAGCCCGGGTCCTTGCCGGCAAAGTCGAGGAGCTTTTGCCATTCTTCTTTGGTGGGCATATGGAAGCCGCCAAGGCAAGCCTTTTGTGCGTTTTCAAAATCGTAGAGTCTTCCCCAGTGGTTGCACTGGTAACAGAGGGAGCCCGCGGCGGTCGCGAAGTTGATGTTCTCGGCCGTCCACAGCTGGTCGCCAATGCGCACCCATTCGTAAGCGTAACCGTCTCGCGGGTCCTTGTAGCTGCCGCTGGTGGCGGGGTCGCCGTTCTCGTCAAAGTACTTGCCGAATTCCACCTGCTTGTTTTGGCTGTAGTTAGCGCTGGAGGCGAGTTTGCCGTTTTTGTGGTAGCGGTTCACGATGCCTTCGATGTAGCCGTCCGCATAGGGAATTTCGTCTTGCAGAGTACCGTCGGGGTAATAGTCCTTGGTCATGCCTTCACGACGGTCGTTCTTGTATTCGGTTTCGCGCTTGAGCGTCCCGTTCTCGTAGAACTCCTTTTCCATGCCCTCTTTTTTGTCTTTGACGTAGGTGGTCTGGAAGCGGATGTTCCCGTTGGGGTAGGTTTCTTCGCGTATGTCTTCACAGGCGGTGAAGGCGAAAGCTGCGGCGACGGTAAGGCAAATAGGCAAAATTCTGTTCTGCATATAAATCTCCTTTATATGTAATATAAACAAAAAATTGCCGATGCGGTAATAAAAAAGAGCGCGCTAAATCTCGATTTTGCCCGCGGTGGCGAGGAGCCCGATGATGTAGAGCATGCCGTCGTAGTAGCGCCAAAAACGGTAGGGAACCGAGAGCGCCGCCAAGTCCTTGACAAAAGGCTTCATGAGCGGGTCTTCGGTTTGCAGCACCTGGCAGGCCGCCGCGTTCATGGCGATGATGCCCGGGGTGGCGTTTCGGCCTTGGCGGGGGTAGGGGGTGCCGTCGGTGGCGTAGTCCGAGAGGTACGGTCGGCGCGCCTCAAAGAAGTTGAGCAGGCGGGTGCAAATTTCTTTTTCGCAGTCGTGGCCACGGAAGAGGGCGTAGTCCACGCTCAGGTTGAGGGCGACGCGCCAGGCGTCGCCGCTAAAGCAGTTGCTCTCGGGGAACCAGGGCATGGCTTTGGGGGTTCCGTCGTATTCGCTGTAGTCGCCGCATAGCCCGGTCTCGGGGTGCGCCGCCTTTTGGATGTACTCGAGGCTGTTTTTGACAATCTGGTTCCAGCGGTCGTCGCCGGTAGCCTCGGCGTAGGCGCGGTAGAAGGCAAACGTGTGGTAGCTGGGGTCGGTAAAGTCGTTGCCCAGCACCGGCGAGAACTTGATGAGCATGCGCTCGTGGTCGATCATGGGCCCCACTAGCTCGTTCACGGGCTTGTCCATCATGCAGTTGATGAGCTCAAGGGCCTCCTGCTTGTAGTCGTCGCGGTTGAACCTTTTGGCGGCGATGAGGAGGGCGGCGGCAATGTACTCTTCGCCGTCAGGTGCGGCGCCCGGATCCATCATGGTGAAGTCCGTCGTGGAGACCTGCCAGGAGTAGAACCCTTTGTGCGGGCCTTCGTTGTTGCGCAGGTAGCGCTTGGCGAACTTCCACAGTTTGGCAAAGAGCTCTTCGTGGCCGGTAAGCGCCGTGATGAACATGCCGTAGCTCATGCCCTCGGAGCGGATGTCGTCGTGGCCGATGTCGATGATGTAGGCCATGTCGCTTCCCGCCTCAAAGCAAATGCGTTCGTCAATGGGGTCACCTTCGAATAACTTGCTATAGGCATTTTGTATAAGCTGGTCCGCAAAGTTGGGACCGTAGCCGACTTCGACAAAAAGATCGCGGGGAGTGTAGCGCTGCATAAATAAAAATTCCTTGATG
Source organism: Fibrobacter sp. UWP2 (assembly GCF_900141705.1). Classification (NCBI taxonomy): domain Bacteria; kingdom Pseudomonadati; phylum Fibrobacterota; class Fibrobacteria; order Fibrobacterales; family Fibrobacteraceae; genus Fibrobacter; species Fibrobacter sp. UWP2. The sequence goes on along the minus strand of NZ_FQYM01000038.1, from coordinate 3,065 downwards.
TTGTCAATAAGATAAATAAATTCGTATTTTTGTGTAGGAGGTACTTATGTCAGATGTATTGATTATTGGTTATGGACCGGCAGGGATTTCGGCGGCTTTGTATGCCCTGCGCAGCAACTTGGACGTGCTTTTGGTGGGCAAGGACACGGGAGCGCTTTCCAAGGCGCACATGATTGAAAATTATTATGGCCTCGAGAGGCCCCTCTCTGGGGCGGAACTCGCCGAGGTCGGCAAAAAGCAGGCGACCGCCCTGGGTGCCAAATTCGCTGACGACGAACTGACGGATTTGCTCTTTGACGGCAAGGAATTCGTGGCGATGGGGCTCAAGGGCGAGTACCGCGGTCGCGCTTGCATTATGGCGACGGGATCTGCCCGCAAAAAACAGCCCCTGCCCGGCATGGCCGAGATGGAAGGCCACGGCGTGAGTTACTGCGCCGTTTGCGACGCCTTCTTTTACCGTGGCAAGGATGTCGCTGTGCTCGGTTCCGGCGAGTATGCGCTGCACGAGTGCAGTGAACTTTTGCCCGTGGTGGGCAGCGTGACGCTCTTGACCAACGGCGCCGAATTGACGGCGAACTTTCCCGAAACGGTGAAGGTCGACAAGCGCCCCCTCAAGGGCTTGCTTGGGACAGACTCTTTGGAGGGGGTCTCGTTTGCGGATGGCTCTGAGTCCAAGTTTGACGGAATGTTCGTGGCGCTCGGTAGCGCAAACGCCCTGGACCTCGCGCGCAAGGCGGGAGCCGCCTTCGAGAACGGCTCCATTGTGTTTGACAAGGACTACATGACGACCGTCCCCGGACTCTATGTGGCGGGCGACTGCACCGGCGGCATTTTGCAGGTGGCCGTAGCCGTGGGACAGGGCGCCACAGCGGGCATGGCTGCCATCAAGTTTTTAAGGAAGTAATCGGGCTTTTAAAATGCGCCTCACGCTGGTTACGAATCCCGACAAGTGCAACCTGCGCTGCCCGTTGTGCTTTTTGAACCAGCGGGGCCGTGCGTTTGGCAAGGGCGAAATGCCCTGGGCCGTGGCAAAGGCTGCCATTGACCGTGTCAAGCCCTTTGAGGTCATCCCGAGTACCATGGGCGAGCCGTTACTTTATACGTACTTTGAAAATTTGTTGGATTATTGCGCGGGTCAAGGCGTCGCCCTCAACTTGACGACGAACGGGTCTTTCCCGGGTGTGTGGGGAAGCGAAGCGGGAATGGGCCGCCTTCTTTTGGCCTGCCGCGACATCAAGGTGAGCTGCATGGGCTTTGACGAGACTACCTTTAACGAAATGATGCCGGGCATTGCATTTGAACGCTGGCGCGGGAACGTGGAAAGGTTACTTTCGCTGCGGCGACAGGGAACGGTGTGCCTCCAGGTGACGCTCCATAGAAAGATGCTCGCTTCGGTTGCCGATTTGCTCCGCTGGGCCGAAGGCGTCAACGTCGATCGCGTCAAGTGGAACTTGCCCGTGTTCCTCGGCTGCGGGGAACGCCTGCGCGAAGCTTATGGGATCGACGAAAAAATGATTGGCGAGTTGCGCGAAATCGTCCGGTCCAGCAAGGTGCGAAGCGAAGGCAGTTTGTTCATAATTGGCAAGGTTCCCAAGCCGTGCAACCTCTTTGAGAACGACATCTGGGTGATGCCCGATGGCACCGAGGAGCATTGCCCCAATCCCGAGCGCCGCTTTGGCGACCCCGCCTCCGCAGGTGCCACCTGCGAAAAGTGCGTACTTTTTTAGGCTCTTCTGGCGTGGAGGTGCTTTTTACGTATTGACTTTTGTGTAGCGAAAATTTACTTTACGTTTGTACAAGAGGTTTATATGCAAAAAATAGCCCTTTCTCTGGTTTGTGGCATCGTCACCCTCCTTGTCGCCTGCGGCGACACCAACGAGACTACAAATAACATTCTTGAAGACGGCACCCTTGACCTGGTCGTCGATTTGGACAGCCTCCCGGAATGTACCACCGACAACGAAGGGGCGTACGTTTGGGTCAAGAGCGAGAACGAGCTCAGGGTCTGCTCTGAGGAGGAGTGGACGATAATCGGCAGCGGCGCGTCGTGCTCCACGGAAGCGCTCCAGGACGGGAGCGGCATGAAGATTGTTTGTAACGGCGACTCCATCGGCGTGGTACTAAACGGCAAGGACGGAAGTGACGGCAAGAACGGAGCCAACGGCAAGGACCTCAAGGACACCGCCGCTGCGGACTCCGAAGCGGTAGCGACCTCGCTCGACAGCATCACAGGCTACTCGCAAAAAGGACCGTTCCTCAAGGGGACTCCCGTCTCGGTGCGCGGCCTCGAAAACGGTCGCACCCTCACGCAATCCAACATCACCTACGAGGGCAAGATCGGCAGCGACGACGGCGAGTTCAAGCTGCGCGGCGGCATGCTCAAGTCGCAGTACGTGAGCCTCACCGCCACGGGCTTTTACAAGAACGAGGTCACGGGTGAGAACTCCGAGTCGCAGATTACGCTGAACGCATTGACCGACCTCACGACGCACACCTCGGCGAACCTGAACCTGCTCACGCACCTGGAGTACGACCGCGTGTACCATCTGGTGAAGAACATGGGCGAGCGTTTCGCCACCGCTAAAAAACAGGCTCAAAAAGAAATCTTTGCGGCGTTCCACATAAATTCCGCCGGGTTCAAGAACTCCGAAGACCTGAATATCGCGGGCTCCAGCGAAGCCGACGCGGCGCTCCTCGCCGTATCCATCATGATGCAGCGCGACGGCTCGGTGAGCCAGCTCTCCGACTTCATCACGGGCTTCGCGGCGAACCTCGAGAAGGACGGAACCTGGGACGACGAGTCCATGCGCAAGGTCATCGCCGACTGGGCGATGAACGCGGACCTTGACGGCCGATTGTCCGATTTCCGCGCGAACGTGAAGTCCTGGAAGCTTTCCGATTCCGTGCCCGCGTTCGAGAAGTACGTGACCCGGTTCTGGCAGACGGAATTCAAGTTGGACGGCTGCACCGAGGCGAACGACGGCGTTGTTGTCGCCAAGGGCGTCCCCAACAACGATGACGACAAGGACCGCCTCATTTGCGACGCGGGCGCATGGAGGCTTGCG
>NZ_FQYM01000037.1 GCF_900141705.1 Fibrobacter sp. UWP2 | reverse complement strand
ATAGCGGCGGTGAGGGTGGTTTTACCGTGGTCAACGTGGCCGATGGTGCCAATGTTGCAGTGCGGCTTGCTTCTGTCAAAATGTTCTTTTGCCATGATTTTATCTCCAATTGGTTAAGAGCCCAGATCGGGAGTCGGACCCGAGACCTCTTCCTTACCAAGGAAGTGCTCTACCACTGAGCTACCTGGGCTTAAGCCCTATGGTACGGGCAGTACCATAGGGCTGCTGTTGCGTGGGCCGTCGTGGTTTCGAACCACGGTAGACGTAAGTCAACGGATTTACAGTCCGTCCCCTTTAACCACTCGGGCAACGACCCATTTGTTTCGAGCCAAAGATAGGAATCGAACCTACGACCGGCTGATTACAAATCAGCTGCTCTACCAGCTGAGCTACTTTGGCAAGACCCCAACACCCCTGAGGATATTGAAGTGAGCCAAATTTAATAAGATTTGATGGGTTTTGTCAATAAAAATCAAGCACTTAGCGAAAAATTTTTTGCTTTTTTGAACCTTTCCCAAATATTTGAGTCAACATAACAATGAACAAAGTGTTGATAGATTGTGAATAGACGAATAAGTGAACAAAAGTGCAGTTCTTTTTGATGAAATCCCGCTATCTTGTTATATTTTAGTTCATGGAACAAAAAACATATGTCCACACCTCCCATATCGAGGTCCGCTACGCGGAAACCGACGCCATGGGCGTAGTCCACCACGCCTCCTACCCCATTTGGTTCGAGCAGGCCCGCATCGACTTCTTCAAGTCCATCGGCGCGCCCTATACCGAAATCGAGAAGGAAGGGTTCGAGAGTCCTGTACTGGAATTGGTTGTCCGCTACCGAAAGTCGTGCAAGTTCGGCGACACCGTGGACATTGAATCAGCCATCACCCGGGTTAACAAGCTAAAATGGAGATTCCAGTACCGTCTCCTCGTTAAGGGCGAGCTGTGCGCCACGGCAACCACCCTGCACGCCTTTACCAAAGATGGCGTGCCGACCAACGAAAAACCGGAATGCTTCAAGAAGGTGGAACCGATGCTGTTCCCCGTCATTTCTAAAGATTGATATATTTTGTCCATGGAAACCTGCTCTTTCAAACATACAGCACACATTGAAGTCCGCTACGCCGAGACCGACCAAATGGGAATCGTCCACCACTCCGTATACGCGGTGTGGTTCGAACAGGCCCGCACCGAATACTTCCGCGAGGCGGGTGCGAGCTACGCCGACATGGAAGCCGAAGGCTTCGCGAGCCCGGTACTTGAACTGAACGTACAATTCAAGGCGCCCACGCACTATGGGGAATTCGTGGATATCGAGACCACCATGATCCGCGTAGACAAGTTGCGCATCCGCTTCGAATACAGGGCGACCGTGAACGGGAAACTCTGCACCATGGGAAGCACGCTGCACTGTATGCTCAAAAACGGCAGGCCCACACGCGAGCTGCCCGCGAGTTTCGCCAAGTTCGAATTCAAGGAAACCGAGGAATAGCCTGCCCCATGGACCAGCCGCTCGCTGAAAGACTGCGCCCGCAGAACCTGGACGAATTTTTAGGCCAGAACAAGATTCTGGGCGAACAGAGTCTGCTCCGCAAGAGCCTCGAGAACGACTCCGTGCCGAGCATGATCTTTTGGGGGCCTCCGGGTTGCGGCAAAACGAGCCTCGCGCACGTAATTAAGCAAAAAACGAAAAAACGTTTCATCTCGCTCTCGGCAGTGTCGAGCGGAGTGAAGGAAGTGAAGGAAGTCCTTGCCGAAGCCCGCAAAATGAAGGGCGCGTTCATGGACACCATCCTGTTCATTGACGAAATCCACCGCTTCAACAAAGGCCAGCAGGACGCGCTGTTGGGTGCCGTCGAGGACGGCACGGTGACGCTCATAGGCGCCACCACCGAGAACCCAGGCTTCGAAGTGAACGGCGCCCTCCTGAGTCGCTGTCAGCTTATTTTGTTCGCACCGCTAAGCAAGGACGACCTACGCACGCTGATTTTTAGCGCCCTCAAAGAACATCCGCGAGGTTTGCAACTGACCGACGTAGAAATCGAAGATGCTGTTGTAGACAAACTAATCGCACAGTCCGAAGGCGACGCCCGCTTTTTGCTGAACCAGTTGGAATGGATTGGCAAGAGCCTTGGAGACCGTAAAAAGATTGATGAAAAATTGCTGGAAGAATTCCAGTACAAAAAGCCGCTGCGTTACGACAAGAACGGCGAAGAACACTACAACCTGATCTCGGCGTTGCACAAGTCGGTGCGGGGTTCTGACCCGGACGCCGCCGTATACTGGCTGCACCGCATGCTGCAAGGCGGCGAAGACCCACGATTTATTTTGCGCAGGCTCATGCGCATGGCCATGGAAGACGTGGGCCTGGCGGACCCGAACGCAATCCTGCTTGCCAATGCCGCCCGCGAAGCATTCGACTTTATGGGAATCCCCGAAGGCTTAATCGGGCTCGACGAGGTCGCTATATACCTCTCGCTTGCCCCCAAGAGCAATTCCGTGGAACTCGCCGGAATGAAGGCGGACAAGATTATCCGCGACACAGGCACGCTCCCCGTGCCGCGAGCCTTCCGCAATTCCGTGACCCGCGTAGGCAAGCAGCTGGGCTACGGCGTTGATTACCAGTACGACCACGACAGCCCCGGCGCCTACTCCGCCCAGGAGCATTTGCCAAAGCAACTGGAAGGCACCGTGATTTATGAGCCCAAGCCCTACGGCAAAGAAAAAGCCATGGGCGAAAAGCTCGCCCTCTTAAAGCAAGCCAAAAAAGAGAAGAACGGGGAAAACTGACCTCGTCCTAGAACTGTTCCAAAAGCCTGATGCGTTCGGGCGTGTCGGGGTGTGTCAAAAAGATGGAATTGATTTTTGCAACCAGGCCGGAATACAGGTCGCTACGCACCTCATCCTCGTCGCCTTCCTCGGCTGGGTGGATAATGTAGAGCTGAGCCACATCACCGCGGGACACATACCCAAGGCCCGGCATGGCAGAAATCTTCCGCAGGGCGGAAGCCAGCGCCGTCGGGTTGGCGCAGAGCTCGGCGCCACCGGCATCGGCCACGTACTCGCGGCTACGCGATATGGCAAGGCGCGTCAAGGTGCTGAACAAATAGCCAATCGAAACGACAATCAACGCAAATATCAAGACCAGGATGAGGAAGGCGAGCCCCCCTCCCCTTCTGCGGTGATACCGGGGGGCTGTCGCCGAGTCAAAAATGTCCCCGATAGTGTGCAGAATGGCGGATTGGATGGAGGCAAATATTCCTACAAAAACAATGCACACCACCATAAGGCGGGTATCCCTGTTCTTGATGTGGGCCAGCTCGTGACCCACGACAGCGCTCAGTTCCTCATCATTTAGTTCGTCTATAATACCGGTCGTGAGGGTGATGGTAAACGAGTTGATGTCAATGCCGCTCGCAAAGGCGTTGAGGCAACCATCCTTCACGATGTTGATCTTGGGCATCTCGATGTCGCCCGCAATGCAGAGATTCTCGACAATGTTGTAAACACGAACATTCTCCTTGCGCTCAAGCGGGCGGGCATGCGTCGCATGGCGGATAATGGCGGTGTTTGCAAAATAGGCGATAATGAACCAGGTGCCCACAATCCCGACTGTGTAGGGGAATGCCCTCTTGAACACGTCAAAGACAATGTCCCAGTGCATGTTGCCATAACCCACGTTACCAGAAAAAAAACCGAAGTATTCCAAAAAACAAATGACAAAGAAGACCATCCCGAGGATGATCACCGGGAACATCAAAAGCAGGAGAACAGTATTCCTATTGTTCCTGTCAATTTGCGTTTGGATACCGACGTACTTCATATAAAAGGGCCTTCGGCCTAGTTACAAGTTACTAGTTATGAGTTACTAGAGTTCCCTATCACAAGACAATTCTTATTTCAAACTATTCTAGCAACTAGCCCCTTGGGCGAAACTTCAAACTATTAACTCAGAAATGTACCTCGGGGGCCTTGTTCAACGATTCACGGCTCTCGGTTGCCTCGTACATGGCGGCACGCTTGAAACCAAACATCCCGGCGATGATATTCGAAGGGAACACTTCGCAGGCATTGTTCAATTCACGCGTCGAGGAGTTGAAGAAACGGCGAGCGGCAGAGAGCTTATTCTCGATGTCGGCGAGCTCCGTTTGCAACTGGAGGAAGTTCGTGTTCGCCTTGAGCTCGGGGTAGGCTTCCAGAGCCACCTTGAGTCCGGAGAGGAGCCCCGTAAGGGACTTGTCGGCAGCGACCTTCTCGTCGATGGTTCGAGCGCTCATGGCAGCGGCGCGAGCCTCGGTCACCTTAGCAAGCGTCTCGCTTTCGTGGGCGGCGTAACCCTTGACCGTCGACACCAGCTGCGGCACAAGATCATAGCGCTGCTTGAGCTGCACATCAATGTTGGCAAAGGCGTTCTCGCGGTTGTTGCGGAACTTGACCAAGCTGTTGTACATGGAAGCGACCCAGGCGAGCAACAGCACGACGACGATGATAACGACAACGGAAACGGTCATAGAGGCTCCTTTAGGTTATACAGTTATATGTAAAAAGATAGTCTAGCGTTTGCCTTCGCGCTTGTAGCGCTCAATGCATTCGGCATAAAAATCAAATGTCTGCTTGGCGATTGACTTCCAGCTGAACACGTCCACGGCGCGCTTACGGCTGACCTCGCCCATCTTTTTGGCAAGATTCGCGTTCTCGAGCACCTTATTGAGCTTGTTCGCGAAATCGGTCTGGAACGCCTTGGGGTCCGCCGGTTCAAAGTCCGTCTCGGACTTCGCCTTGAGCGGCACCAAAAAGCCGGTCTCGCCGTCCACGATAATCTCGGGAATGCCACCCACAGCACTCCCCACCACGGGAGTCCCGCAGCTCATGGCCTCGAGATTAATGATACCGAACGGTTCATAGAGCGAAGGTGTCGCAAAGACGGTCGCATGGCTGTAGAGCACGCGCAGTTGCTCGTGCGGCACCGGTTCCTGAATCCAAACAACACCGTCTCGGACCTTTTGGACCTCTTCGATAAGGGACTTGCATTCGTCGGCGAGTTCCTGCGTATCGGGAGCGCCCGCACACAAAACCACCTGTGCGTTCTTATCGATTTGCGGGATGGCCTGGATAAGCTGGCTAATGCCCTTTTGACGGGTAATGCGACCCACGAACAGCACGTAGGGACGTTTGGGGTCCACGCCCCACTTACGCACAATCTCTTCGTCAAACGTGGGGGCGTAAAAACCGGGGTCGATACCGTTGTAAATGACCTTCACGCGGTCCTCGGGCACGCCGTAAAGCTTCATTACATCGCGCTTCATGCCCTGGCTCACCGCAATAACACCGTCGGCTGCCTCGTAAGCGGTGCGCTCGATCCAGCAGCTCATGGCGTAGCCGCCGTCGCCCAGCTGTTCCGCCTTCCACGGGCGGTGCGGTTCCAGCGAATGCGTGGTGAGGATGAGCGGGCACTGCAAAAGGCGGCTCGCAAGCACTCCGCCAAAATGGCTGTACCATGTATGGCAATGGATGACATCAATATCCTTGAGGGTCGCAGCCCACTGTAGGTTGATATCGAGCGGTTTGAAAATCTTGTGGAATCGGTCGTCAGCCGGGTTAAGCCCCAGCTTACGTGTAAAACCGATGGCGCGAACATTGTCTGCGTCCACGTCCTGGTCACCAAAGCAACGGGCTTCGACATGGCAAAGCTTGCTCAGCTCCTGGGTAAGAAACTTGACATGGATACCGGCACCGCCATAAATTTCTGGCGGAAATTCATTAGTGAGAATGGCAGCGTTCATAGTACTTTATAAAATAGAAAAGTCCCGCCGAAGCGGGGCTTTTCGGTTTGTTGGAGTGTGGAAATTCTTAGAAGTTCTTGCACTGGGTTTTCCAGTTGCCCTGCTTACCAATGATGTTGCCATCAATGTACTTGCCGCTCGTGCCGACAAAGTCAGCCTTGCGCCATTCCTCGCCACCGAGGTGCCAGCGCATCCAGGCAACCGTCGCAGCCATGCCGTCCCAGGAACCGGAACCGTGACCATAGCCACCTTCACTGTTGTTCTTCGGACCGCCAGTCATTTCGATAAGGCAGGCAGGAGCGCGCACGCCCGGATTGTTGTAGTCATTCCTAGCGTTGTCCTTTTCCATGCCGACTTCGCCATAGAGAATTGCGATGGAGCGGTCAGTTGCGACCTTGTTCGCACCGGCGCCATTCCAGTCGCCGCTGTTGTTGAGGAACGCGGTAAGCACGCGTCTGTCCTTAATCACCATCTGTTCGGATTCGAGACCGCCCATGGAGTGGCCGGAAGCGCCCACCTTGGTCATGTCGAGTTTATTGTACAACGGATCGTTCGGATCTTTGTTCTTGCTTTCAAGCCAATCAAGGGCTGGCTTGCCCTGGCTGGCATCACCCGGAGATTGAGGAATAGCAACCACTACAAAACCGTGAGAGGCCAAGCGCTTGATGATTCCACCATAGTCCTTGGGGTCAGAGCCGCCACCGGGGCCCCACATCACGACAGCATGCTTCTGGGTCTCGGACAGCTGTTTCGGATAAGCAAGGATCTTGCACAAGTTCCTGTGCTTGTCATTATCCCAAATACAGGGTTCGATATTTTCGGTATATACGATTTGCATCTGGTCCTTTTCTTCTTCCTTGCCCTCGGCGAGGAAGATTCCGGCGGGCTTCACTTCTTCGCTGGAAGAAGAAACAACCACTTCACTGGAACTGGAAGCGGGCTGTTCAGCAACCGCGCTAGAAACCGGGGCAACATCGGCACTGGAGGCAGGATTTGCATCTGCGCTAGATGCAGGATTAAGAACGTCAGCACTGCTGGTCGGATTCACATCAACACCCGGTTCGACAACTTCGCCACCACCGATAATATCGGTAGAGCTGCTGGACACGAGAGTCGGATCGACGACATCACCACCCACCAAGGAGGGGTCAGCCATACCCGAAGAGCTAAGCGCGGCAAGCGGATCGTTCGGGTCTGTAACAGCCGGAGAGTTCGGATCAGTGGGAAGTTGCCCACCCGGTGCTGTACCAGGCTGCACAATTTCAGGATTGTTAACGTCACCCACGGCATTTGAGAGAGCGTCAGCAGCATCATCACCGCAGTTCATGAATGTCAAGGCGCTAGCCAAGACCAAGTACTTAAACACTCTGGATTTCATTTGTTCTCCTTGGTTGCCCCCAACCGTTTGTACATAAAATACCTTGATAAACCGGCGTAAACTAATGTTTGTACTTAATTTCCGTGGACAAAAAATCCACGAACAAGCCCTTCTTTGCGTAAAAAACAAAACCTCAAATAAACACTAGGGGCTTGGTTGGGGGGGGCAACAATAAAGTACATCTAAAACTAGGCGAAACGAACAATTACGTATAAAATAATTTGGATAAATAATCCAACGCCTTTGGATAATTTATCCAAGGGCTATCGATTTAGAGCGAAACAGACACTTAACGCGGAGCGTAGATGCGCGACATGAACTCGGCGCGAGTCTTCTCGTCGGTCTTGAACCTGCCCAAAAGCTGGGTCGTGACCATCGTCGCTCCGGGCTTCTTGACACCGCGCATGGTCATGCACATGTGGGATGCCTCGAGCACCACCGCGACTCCCTTCGGGTTCAGTTCCTTCTGGATGAGTTCGGCAATCTGGCGCGTCATGCGTTCCTGGATTTGCGGAAAGCGCGCATAGAATTCAACGACGCGCGGAATCTTGGAAAGGCCCACCACGCAGTCGCCCGGAATGTAGGCCACGTGCGCCTTGCCCGTAAACGGCAGAAAATGGTGTTCGCACATGCTCGCGAACTCGATGTCCGGCACGATGATCATCTCGTCGTACTTCTCGTGGAAACGCGTCTTGAGGATATCCTCGGCACGCATCTCGCCCGAAAGGCCGGTCATGAGCTCGGCATACATCTTCGCGACACGCTTCGGCGTATCGAGCAAGCCTTCGCGGTTCGGATTCTCGCCCATGCCGGTGAGAATCATCCGGAAGCCGTCTTCCATCATCTTCAAGTTCATGCGGGCAAAGATAGAAAAATTACCGGATATCAACCCTCACCAAGGCGCTAGCACCCTTGGCAATATATATACCGTGCGGAATGTTTTCGAGCGACATGCCGTTTATCGCAGTGCGGACAAGCGTTCCATTCAGGTTGAACAGCCTGATTTCGCCCGCAGATTCCAGACGGTTGCCCACGCGGACAATCCCGGAGGTCACTCGCGCCAAGCCCTTACCCAAATGGGCGCCGGTCGCGATTCCCGTCGTTTCGCCGCCCGTCTTGAAGTTTTCCACATGCGTGATGCCGCTGTTCACGTAGTCGCCGAGTCCGTAGGCGCTGCGCATAATCTTCAGCACGTCCATGTCGAACACAGAGCCGTCCGGTTCCGACTGCCTGCGAATAATCGTCATGTTGTTTTCGCCCTCGTGGCCCGTATCCCAGGCAATAGGCACCACCTTGTTCTGTTTCGCAAGCTTCATCACGGCATCGTAATAGGCAAGGCGACCCTTGCGGTGCTTCGCGTAGTTGTCGCCTGTCAGCACGCCCACGCGGTCGTTCGCACCGAACTCGCCGATAATCACGGGCACGCCCTTGTCCACAAAGTTCGTCTTCATCTTGCCGAACTGTTCCTGAATCTGCGCGCTGGTGCACTTGTCGCCCATGGCGCCCGCCCAGGCGTTGTAACCGCAATTGTGCACGATGTCTGCACCAGTCGCGAGGTCGTCGCCCCAGTAGTATTGCGGATAAACTTGCGCGCCCCAGTCAACAATATCGTTCAAGAGTGTGTAGGTGTACGGGTCGTAAAAATGCACCTCGACCATCAGGCGGTTTTCAATCACGTCCTTCGGGAGTTTCGAAACCGGCATCACCTCGGTCGTGCGGTCGATACTTGTGGAGGGCCCCTGGATTACAAGAGTACGGCTCGCATTGTTGCCGCCCGTTGCGCGCACGGCATCCACGAATGTCTGATGGTATACCATCAGGATTTCCGTCTCGTGCCTGTAATTGTCGTCGGTAGTCGCGGGCTCGTTCGCGCTCGCAAAGAGCAGGTTCTCGTCGTAGTCCTTGAAGCGCGTCGCAATCTGCATCCAGTAGCCCTTCTGCTTCGCGTTCACTTCGTTCTTTTTTTCGTCCTTCAGGTTCTCTTCAAGCCAGCCGCCATCCCAGTGGATGTTCAGGACCGTCACGAGGCCTGCGCGCATGCACATGTCTACGACCGTCTGCACCGAATCCATCCAGCTTTCGTTAATGACGCCGTTACTCGCGTGGCTGTCCCAGGCGCAGGGAATGCGTATGGTGCTGAACCCCGCCGCCTTTACCGAATCGATGTAGGCCTCTGTCGGGAACTTGTTGCCCCAACCCGTCGGGTTGCCTGGAACTTCCATCGTGTTGCCGATGTTTATCCCGAAGCCCATCTTGTTGAACATTTCGCCCGCAGTCGGGAGCGTTTCGGCATTCGCGAGCACAGCAAGCGACGCCACGGAGAAGGAAGCGGCCACCGCCGCAGTCCTGAGTCTGCTTTTAAGCATAACATCCCTTTAAGGCGTCAAGACGCCTTCACTTCAAACAACACTTGAAATATATATGGATTTACGGCCCGCAGGCACCTATCCGGATGTATTCCCCGTTGACAAAATGTCAATCTTGTACACAAATAATGTATTTTGGAATCATGACAACGCCAAAGAACATTCCCGACCCGATGGCAGTACACCCGATTGCGGGCTACAACAAGGAAATCTACGTGAAGCCGACGCTCAAGAACCCAAACATAGTCGTGGGCGACTTCACCTACATTGCCGACAGCGAGTTCGAAAGCCACGTGACTCACCTATACCCGTGGAACAACGACAAGCTGATTATCGGCAAGTTCTGCCAGATTGCTGCGGGAGTGGAGTTCGTGATGAACGGGGCAAACCACCAGATGAACGCGGTCTCGACTTTCCCGTTCTACACGCTCACAGGCTGGGACATGAAGGCGCCCGCACCAGCGGACATGCCGCTAAAAGGCGACACAATTATCGGGAACGACGTGTGGATTGGCCAGAACGTAACGATACTCCCCGGAGTACATATCGGCGACGGTGCGATTATCGGCGCAAGCAGCGTCGTTGGCAGCAATGTGGAGCCCTACACGATTGTCGCAGGAAACCCGGTGCAATTTATACGCAAGCGTTTCGACGAAGAACTCACAAACCTGATGCTCGAATGGCGCTGGTGGGACAAACCCATCGAAGAAATAAACTCGCTTATTCCGGTACTCACGAGCAGCGACTTGACAGAAGTCAAGAAGAAAGTTAAGGAAATGCTCGGGAAATAACCCAGCAAAAATTACACGAACACGACTTCGTTGCCGGTGCGTTCGGTGACGTTACGGTTCGGGAGCCCGCTCTCGGTATCGGCGTAGCCTACAGCGACGGAGGCGTACACGCGTTCGTCATCGCGCAAGCCAAAGCCACGCAGGTATTCAAGGAGCGTCGGGTCTTCGTTCAGCCACTTGAGTTGGTTGATGTAGCAACTACCTAAATCAAGTTCGTTCGCGGCAAGCATCATGTTCTCCACAGCGCAGGCCACGTCGGCCATGTTGTTGCCGTATTCCTTCTTGTTTGCAACCACGATAAGCACGGGCGCCGTATAGCAGAAGGAGTAGTTGCCCTTCTGCGACAGGCGAATGGAATTCTGCAGGCTCTTGTACAGGTCTTCACGGAGTTCCATCTTCGCGAACGCGGCCTGCACCAGTTCCTTGAGTTTTGCAATCACAGAAGCATCCGAAATCACGAAGAAGTGATTGCTCTGAGCGTTGCCGCCGGTAGGGCCGAACTGCCCCGCCTCGACAATCTGCTTCAACTTCTCGAGTTCGACAGGCTGTGCCTTGAACTTGCGGGTACTGCGACGCGTGCGAATTGCTTCCAATGTATTCATCATTTATCCAACGGCAGCACGAGGATACGCGAGTTCCGCTTCTGGTTGTAGTGGTCGCGCTTGCTCTTGGGCAAATCCTCGACCGTACCATCCTCGAATCCGAAGTGGTAGAACCAGTCGAGCGCCTGCGTCGTGAGCAAGAAGAGCTTCTTGTAGCCCTTCATGCGGCCGACAGAAATGAGGTGACGCACGATGGCATCGCCGATGCCCGACTTGCGGTAGTTCGCGCCCACCGCAATGCCGGCGACTTCAGCCATGCCGTCCTCAAATTCATGCAACGCACCGCAACCGTGAATGCTGTTGTCTATAGAGTACACCACATAGTCGTGGAGTTTTTCCGAAATGCTCTCTTGCGTACGGGGCACCAGGTAGCCCTTGGCAATGTAATCTTGCATGACCCGCAAAATATCGGGGATGTCCTCGATGTTCGCCGGCCGGATGCTGGAATACTGGTTAGCGTACACCATGGTGCCGTCACCGCGAGCGCTAAACACTTCCTGAAGCACACTGCCCTGGAATTCGCCGCTCAGCAAATGCACACGGTTCGCTCCCGCCTCGCAAGCATGAATGGCATTCAGCAGGTAATCCATTTGCGCAAAATTCAACACGTCGGAATTGAGTTCCAACAATTCCTTCGCCTGGTCCACGTCCATGGCCGAAATCACGCCGCTCTCGGTGGGTTCCAAGTACCGAGTATTCTTGCCCGTCACAAGTCCCTTGAGCTTGATACCGTTCTCATTACCGATAAAGAACAGCTTGCCGACCTGCAAATACTTGCAAAGTTCTGTCGCGAGTTCGGTAGAGCTGATGTTGTAGGCGTGACCCAGCTTGTTCCAACCAATGGGCGGGATGATGGGTACGAACTTTTCACTCATCAGCTGTTCGAGAATGTCCCTCTGGATCCTCTCGATCTTACCTGTCCTCATAAAGTCGACGCCGTTGATAACGCCGAGGCTCCGCGCCAGCACCCAGTTGCCCTGGATACCGCTGAGGCCGCTTGCCGTGAGGTGACTCATAATGCGCTGGGCAACACCCAAGGACGCCTGCTCAATAAGGGGCAGGGCATCTTCGCTCGTAAGCCGGACTCCATTATGGAACTTGGACTCAATTTCCCAAGCATTCAACTGCGCATCAATGCTGTTTCGTGTCCCCGGCACAATAATGATGCGAATACCGGCTTTATGCAAAAGCGCGATATCCCGCATGAGCACGGGGAACAACGGATGGTCCATGAGGCCGTCGTCAATCTTCAAAATAAAGAGCTGGCCCTTGAACCTGTCCATATAGCCGAACACTTCCCGGATGAATCCGGCAACTTCGAAGTGCTGGGAATAGAAATCGGACGCAGTGTTTGTCATGGTCATAAACATAAAAAAACACGGCCCCGTCAAGGGCCGCGTCCACAAATTTTAGCCTTTTCAGGCCTGCAATTTCGCGTTACTTCTTCGCAGCGGGCTTCTTTGCACCCTTCGCGGCAGGCTTTTTGGCATCCTTGGCAGGCTCGGCCGGCTTCTCGGCAGCAGGTTCCGCAGCAGGAGCGGCATCCTTGGCCTCGACCTTCGCGGGTTCTGCAGCCTTGGCCGTATCTGCAGGAGCAGCCGGCACCACGGCGGCGCTATCGACCACCGGATTCTCGGCATAGACCTTCAGAAGCTCCACCTCGAACACCAGGAGAGAATTGGCCGGGATCATCGGCGGCACACCCGCCTCGCCATAGGCGAGGGCGCTCGGAATCCAAGCCTTGACCTTTTGACCTTCCTGCATCACCTGGAGCAAGTCCTGCCAGCCCTCGATCACGGCGCTCACTGGGAACTCCAACGGTTCGCCGCGCTTCACGCTATTGTCAAATTCTGTACCGTCGAGGAGCGCCCCAATGTAATGGACCTTGACCTTGTCACCCGACTTGGGGCTAATGCCCTTGGCTTCCTTGAGCACCTTGTACTGCACGCCCTTCGGGGTAGTCTTCACCATGGAATCCTGGATGTTCTTGGCCAGGAACTGGGCCTGCTCTTCAAGAGCCTTCTTGGCCTTGGCAGCCTCGTCGGATTCCTTCTTCTTTTGCATCTGCAGCAAAAGATCCTGCAAGGCGGCTTCCGAAGCCGTGTCCGTCATAAGCGGGGTGCGCCCGGAGTCGACCTCATCATGGATGGCAGCAAAGAGCACGTCCATGTCGAGAGGGACGTTAATGTTCGCAATGGCCTTGCCAAGGTCCATGCCCAGGGCATAGCTGTAGCGGTTCACCTGACTGTCCAGCGAAATCTTCTTCTCTTCTTTTACGGGGGCGGGGGCCGGAACCGGGGCCGTCGCCGGCTCGGGGTTCTTGCTCCCCCCACAGGCGACAAAAAAGCCACAAAGGGCGGCTACGGTGGCAAAACGCGTCAAATTCATAATCATTCCCTCAAAATAAGGTTTTTCATCATTTTATATGTCACAAGATAGAAAAATCGGATGGGGGGAACACTCCGTGAACACTTTTTGCTTTTGAAGTTTAGGTCCGTTTACAAACAAAAAGGAAGACGGGATTCAAAGTAAACTTGCGAAAACAAGCCAAAAACGCAAAAAATGTCCAAAATTTCAGCTAAATCCTTGTCTGTGAGTCACTTCACACGTTTTTGGAATGTGACAAAGCCCTCTTTTATTCCTTACAAAAGTTACTATTTTTATACACAGAAGGAAAAAATAGGTAAACCATGAGTAACCAATTCAAACATATATTTGAGTCCGCCAACGCGAACAAGAAGCTGTTTGACGCGTCGGTGCTTAGTGTTAGGGAAGCTTTGGACAACGCAATCTCCAAGACCATGGCAGAATCTTCCGCCCCGGTCATGAAGGTCTCCCCCAGGGTCTACAGCACAGGCTGGCTCAAGGGCTCGTTCTCCTATCCGTGGGTTGTCGTCTGCATCATCGTGCCGGCCATCCTCGAAGTCATCGTTTAATCATAAAGTTTTTATAACAATGCAAACGCTCCCGCAAGGGAGTTTTTTTATTTCTATCTTTGGGGCATTATTGGCCCCCAAGGCCCATTGGAGACATTATGGCAGCACTCATCCTGGACGGCAAGGCCCTTGCCAAGACCACCGAAGAAGAACTCAGTGCCCGCGTGGCCAAGCTCAAAGAAAAGACCGGCAAGACCCCGATTCTCGCGACCATCCTCGTGGGCGACGACCCGGCTAGCGCCACCTACGTAAAAATGAAGGGCAACGCCTGCGCCCGCGTGGGCATGGAGAGCATTCGCGTGGTAATGGACAAGAATATCACGACCGAAGAACTGCTGAACAAGATCCAGGAACTGAACGACAACCCCA
Organism: Fibrobacter sp. UWP2; assembly: GCF_900141705.1. Classification (NCBI taxonomy): domain Bacteria; kingdom Pseudomonadati; phylum Fibrobacterota; class Fibrobacteria; order Fibrobacterales; family Fibrobacteraceae; genus Fibrobacter; species Fibrobacter sp. UWP2. The sequence goes on along the minus strand of NZ_FQYM01000037.1, from coordinate 7,458 downwards.
GCGTGCACGGCATCCTGCTGCAGCACCCGGTCCCACGCCACATTGACGAACGCGCCGCCTTCGAGGCGATTGACGCCCGCAAGGACGTGGACGGGGTAACCTGCCTCGGCTTTGGACGCATGGCGATGGGCGAACCCGCATACGGTTGCGCGACTCCCGCTGGCATCATGCGCCTTTTGAAGGCATACAACATCCCGCTCGCGGGCAAGCACGCCGTGGTGGTAGGCCGCAGCGCCATTCTGGGCAAGCCCATGGCGCTCATGCTCTTGAACGCGAACTGCACCGTGACCATTTGCCACAGCAAGACCGAGAACCTCCCTGAATTCGTAAAGCAGGCCGACATCCTCGTGGGTGCCGTAGGCAAACCCGAGTTCATCAAAAAGAACTGGATCAAGCCAGGCGCGGTCGTGGTCGACGCCGGCTACCATCCTGGCGGTGTGGGCGACATCGAGAAGGGCCTCGACGACGTGGCCAGCGCATATACCCCGGTCCCGGGCGGCGTGGGCCCCATGACCATCAACACGCTCATCTACCAGAGTGTGGAAAGCGGCGAAAAGTACTTGGGATAAATCTTCCCTATCGTCATGCTGAGGCATCGCCGAAGCATCCAGGACACTAGTCCTTTTTCATGCATTGTAAACGAAAATGCAGGTCTGGATTCCTCGCCCTCATCAGGGCACGGAATGACGAGGATGCGGGCTAGCGTCTGGTGCGTTCCAGTTCAACGGCATCAGCTTCGGCAGAATTGGGCGAGAGCATGTTCTTCATGGTTTGGCCGACGAATTCGGCGCCAACGCCTATGAGCGTTCCCGTCAGGGAGTCGTTCGAGAACTGACGACTGTCCATGGAAGCGCGGGCATCGGTGAGGGCGGCATTCTTGGAAGCTTGGGAACCGTCCGTGTAGACCATCGGCTTGGCACTCGTATCGAGCCTCACCGTGTGCTCCACAGGGGTCTTCGTTTGCACCAGCTGGGCAAAAGCCGAAGCGGCTAAAAGAAGGCAGAGAGCCATGAACGTTTTCATGTCGCCAAATATAGAATTTCTATCTTTGTTTCCGTGATTCAAATCCAAAACGTATCCAAATCCTTTGGCGAGCAAGTCCTTTTGGACGGGGCGAGTTTCCTTGTAGGCGACCACGAACGCGTGGGACTCGTAGGCCGTAACGGCTGCGGCAAGTCGACGCTCTTTAAAATGATCCTGGGCCAGGAGTGCATTGACGGCGGAAGCATCGACATTCCCAAAAACTACACCATTGGATACCTGCAGCAGCACATCCACTTCAAGCACGAGACCGTTCACGAAGAAGCCTGTAGCGTCTTGAAGACAAACGAAGATGGTTGGATTGAGGAGCACAAGGTCGAGGCGATTTTGTTCGGTCTGGGCTTTGATGAAGAAAGCATGCATAAAAGTCCGATGCTCCTCTCGGGCGGTTTCCAAATCCGCTTGAACCTGGCAAAGGTGTTGGCTTCGGAACCGGACATGCTCCTCCTAGACGAGCCTACCAACTATCTGGACATCGTCTCGATGAGATGGCTCTCACGTTTTTTGCGCAGCTGGAAGGGCGAAGTGCTGCTCATCACCCACGACCACCACTTTATGGACGAGGTGTGTACGCATACCGTGGGCATCCACCGCCACAAGGCGCGCAAGGTGAAGGGCTCCGTCGAAAAACTCCGCGAGACCATCGCCGAAGAAGAGGAAGTCGCCCAGCGTACCCAGGAGAACGAGCAACGCAAAAAGGAGCAGCTCGAAAAAGTTATTGAACGGTTCCGCTACAAGGCCGCCAAGGCCGCCATGGTGCAATCCAAAATCAAGGCAGCGGCAAAGCTCGCCAACGGCGAACGGCTCACCCACGAACGCAACCTGGACTTCAGCTTTACCGGGGCCACGTTCCCGGGCAAGCGCATGCTGCAAATCAAGGGACTCCACTTTGCCTATGATGACGGCCCCGAACTCATTACCAATCTCGAGATGGAAGTTTTCAAGGGCGACCGTATTGCGGTCATCGGCCCCAACGGCCGCGGCAAAACGACTCTCCTCAACTTGATTGCCAAGGAGCTCTCGCCCACCGCGGGCGAAATCAGCCATAACCCGAATTTGCAGATAAACTATTTTGGGCAAACCAACATCAACCGTCTGAACCTCGACAACACCGTCGAAGAAGAAATCGCGACGGCCATTACCGAAGTCTCGCAAAAGAGCCGCGCACGCGGACTCGCCGGCCTTATGATGTTCAGTGGCGACGCCGCGCTCAAGAAAGTGAAAGTTTTAAGCGGTGGCGAGCGGAGCCGCGTGCTCCTCGGCAAAATCCTGGCGACGCCCTGCAACATGCTGTTGCTTGACGAACCTACGAACCACCTCGACATGGAATCCATCGAAAGCCTGATCGACGCCCTCGAAGATTACGAAGGCACCGCCATGGTCGTGACCCACGACGAGGAACTGCTGCACGCCTTCGCGAACCGCCTCGTAGTTTTTGACGGCGGCAAGTGCCGCGTGTTCGAAGGCAGCTACGCCGACTTCCTCGAAAAAGTCGGCTGGGCCAGCGAAAAAAAGCCGGGCGGAAGCGAATCGACAAACATCAAGGTCTCAAATATCGACGTGACGGACGACAGCAAGGGTTCCACCGCAACGTCAGCCCCACGCGGCAAAGAGGACCGAAAAGCCCGCGCCGACTACATCGCCGAACGCTCCAAGGTCATCAAGCCGATTGAAAAGGAAATTGCCCGCCTCGAAGCGGAAATCGCCAAGGCCGAGGCTCTGGGCGGTGAACTCGAAGCAAAGCTCGTCGCCGCCTCCGAAGCCGCCGACGGCAACGCCATTACGACGATCGCCAAGGACTTGGACGACAACAAGAAACAGGTAGACGAACTTTACGCCGCGTGGGAGCGCAAAAGCGCCGAACTCGAGGCCGCCAAGGACAAATTCCCTATATAGACCGGGCTCTCCGTACGTCGTGTTTCATGACTATGGATTTTCGAGTCCTCTCGCCTTCAATGACACGTTAAAACGTGTCGCCTACGGCTGACACGATATAAGCGGCTTATTTACGGCGTTTGATGCCGAGAGTATAAGTCTCGTCCTTGTCCAAGATTGTTCCTGTGTCATTCACAATCTTGTAGCTCAACTTCGAGATATAAGCGCCCGTCCCCACCAAACGTCCATTTTCGCTACGGGCATTCCACTCCAAAAACACGTTACCTGGATTGTCGCGGCAGTTTTTTGGCAAGCTCGGATCCAAGTTGAACACCGTCGAATCGTTACAAGCCACCACACCGCTCGCACTGTTGATATACTGGCCCAAATTGGAGAAATAGCTGACTTCCCACTTGATGCGGACGGTCGAAAGCATTTCATCCGAAAGCACGAGTTCGTTCAATTCATAACGAATCAAGTGGCCAGGTAATCCATCACGCGACATGGCATCCTTGATGGATCCCCCCATGGGGACAGCTACGGGCTTAATGCCTTCTTTGTAAGTCCATTCCGGCAACGTATCGGCTACCAAGGTCACAAGACCCGGCACCTCGATTTCGGCTCTCGGTTCTCCAGTCATGCGCACCCATGCATTGTTGTCATGCGCGGGATTTCCGCTCAGGTCAAACAAACCACCAGGCACTAGGCGAACACTATCGCCTACCGTGGGCATCACACCTCCCTCCGGGGCATAGAACAGCAATTCCACCTGTGCCTTGTTCTTCTTCTGCATCACCTTAGATACAGTCGCATTGGCAGAAACCTCGGAACCCATGCGCCATACCTTGAATTCAAATAAAGAACGCACATCCTCGTTATTGTACTTGAAGCCTTCGCTCAGCGTGAGCGTCAACTTGCTGTACTCATCGGATTGCGGAATAATCATCGCCTTCTCAAGAACCGGCCCGACTTTGTCCAAAATTGTCGTCTTCATTTCTAGGGGAACAACATCCCCAGACTCTTCGTCCACATGTGTATAGTGGTAGCGGAATGTTCCATTATACACATCGTTCTCTTTTCCAGTAAACACCCTGTTCAAAAGCGAATCCGCCACAAAGACCATCACCGAATCTTCTTGAATCAGACCTACAATTTGTTCCCTCGACGAAATCATGTGGCTCGTGCTGTCGCCAAACATCCAGTCCAGCGTATCGGGAACATCGGTATCGAATTTTTCGTTAAAGGGCACGCATAGGCTGTCGGGAACACCGTCGCCATCGCGGTCAAACATCATGCCGTTATTCGCATAGGGAACCGGCGGCTTGGCCAAGTTGATGTTGGACCAAGTCAAGGTGTCACTGACAGCCGTGCCGCGAATCGAAAACGAGCCATTAACCACATCGGCAATCCCCATCACATAGAAATCCGCAAATCCCGTCCCATCGGTTTCTATGCTGGTGACCTGTTCGTTGTTGCTGTTAAAGAATATCAAGGAATCCGAAGTCACCAAATCAAGCGAAACAATGTTCATGTCCCTGATGGAATCCAGGTAGAGCAATGTAAGACGGACAGGGTACGTCACAAAAGCGAACTCGCCCAGGGAATCGGTGCGATTGCGCAAAATCTTTCCTTCCATGTCGCGTAGCGTTTCGTCCCCCGGACCCACGAATGCTATTTCGGACATGGGATATTCGGGGACCGAGAAGTATACTTCGCTGTACTGCGTGGGGTCTGCCGCCAAAGCGAATCGCAGCATGTAGTTGCCCGAGGGCAAGCTACGGGAACGGACTATCGCGCTGGTGTCAATCACAAAACCGGCCATATTCTCGTTAATGAGAATGCCTCCATAATTTAGTCCCGGGTTCAGTAGCTTTCCTTCCTGCGGCAAGAAGCCAGCCCCATCGTACAAGGTGAATACGGACTGGGCAAGCGTCGTATCAATCTTTGTCGTACTCGAGACGTCGCAACTGATGGATTCGTCTATGAGCAGCTGCAAAATATTGTATTCAATTTTGCCATCGGCGTGCGGAACTTCCCTCGGCAAGTACGTCTTTTGCGTTTGCAGGTTGATGGATGTACGCATTTTGAAGTTGGACCCCGTCGCATTGCGTTCCGAGAAAAAGATATGGAACGGGTACTCCTTGCCCTCGACCAGGTTCATGGTATCCAGGTCGACAGCCCCCTCGATAGGGCTATGGCAACCGCCAATGTCCACCACAAGGCGGTTGTCGATAAACACCCACACGTCGTCATCGCCGCGGAATTCAAAATATTGACCACGTACGTACTTGAACTGTGCCGAAATCTTCATCGAGAAACTGTAGTTGTGGTTGCAGCCGCTTACCGCCCAGTCGAACTTCGGGTTCTTTATCGTCTTCGCCGAATCCAGGTATTCCAAATCGTCAATGGGGTAGAATCCAGGATTCACAGGGTCGTTGCAATCGCCAGCCTCGGTAATGTCGGCAAGCCAAAAGCCCTCGGCGTCAAGAGTCAGGTCAATATCGCGACAAACCGCATTGGTATACTCAGTGCCATCGGGACCGGTCGCCACCACCTCAGGGACAAACCATTTCTCAATTTCATGACCCGCCGAGCAAATCCCCCACGGAAACTCCAACGATTCCACACGAACAGGGTTTCCATCGACAAGCGTACTTTTCACCATTCCCAGCGCCTGGCCGCCGCAAGTCTTCACTTCCTTGAGCGTTCCCGTGGAATCCATGTAGGTAATGGTCGTGTAGTCGTTGCCGTTGTAGATGCCGCCAAAGTCCACGTCGATATTGTCGGGGTGCGATTCACCCGCCCAATCCAGCACCAGAGCCGATATCTTCATGGTCGGGCAAATTCCCAAACGGTTCGGGTAATTAAAGTCGTAAGTCGGGGCACTATTTGAAACCGGGTACGGATACACCCAAACTGTATCGAAAATTGCCATCACCTCGTTCAAGTCAATCAAGGAATCTACAAGCTCGCCCTCTTCCACAGTCCCCTTGCCACCGTATTGTTCCATGCCAAAGGTCTGCTTAAAGTAAACGTTCCAGTCGTCGGTATGTTTGTAATACGTGCCTTGGTACCAACCGCAAGTGTCGGGAGAAATCGGCCCCATCTTTACCGTATCGCCAGCCACCAAAAGCGAAGGCGACATGTTGTCCCACGGGGAGAGCAGGCGAACCGTCTTGGGTTCGAGAGGCGCGTATTCCAGTTCGTAACGTCCATTACTGTAGGTGAACATCCAGGCTTCGTACACGCCCGCCGGGAAAAACTGCGATGCCAGCGGGAGTTCGCCGTCGTTAAAGTACTTGACCTGCGGCCACTCGTTTTGACGGCGATAGATGTTGAACGCGGCCATGCTCGAGCTCCAGTTGGGCGAAGCCACTGTCGCCGCGTCAAAATCGTACTGGAACCAGTACTTGTATGTCGCATCGTATTCCATCGCCGTCGGCTGGTTCAAAATATTGTTGCCAACCGAGATGTATATCAGGGAATCCTTGAAAGTGGAATTGTTCCGCCACGGGTGGTAAATGTGCAGCGTGTAGGTCGAGTCAAAACATGTCCCGAGTTCGCCCATGTTAAACGACAGCTCGGCGCCCTCCGTAGTCCCGTCAATGTAGATGGTGTCTTGCAAGCCAAGGGCGGCAGAAATGTCGACATCCTCTTTGCCTGGCCAAATCATGTATGGCGCCTTATAACGGATAAAGTGGGCTGTCCCTAGTACATTGTTCTGGAGCATGGACGGCGTAATCGCCCCATAGAACCAACCGCACTTGGACGGATCGTCAAACGCAAAACGCATCAGGATCGAATCGTTGCCAAAAACCATTTGCGGCAGCGAACGGTTGCCCCACGGACTCTTGAACCACACCAGCTTCGAGCCCGGTGCCACATAAGACTTGGTGTATGTCTTGGTCGCCGTATTGGTATAAAGCCAAAGTTCGGTATCGTTGCCGAACAATTCGCCCATCTTGATTTCCCCCGCTTCTTTCCAAGCGGTACCGTTATTGTTGTTGTAGTTCTGGTCGTCGGTATTGGGGTAGATGCCAATGTTGAAGTTCATCCAGTCCTGGAAATCGGCAAGCGTTTTGTCCCAAGTGTAGGTGTACCAGCCATCGCCATCGTATGTCGTGATTGTCGTTGAAGAAGCTCCGTAGACCGGGTTGTAGCCACCACCGGCCGAACCCAGAATGTGCAAAAAATACCCCTCCTTGGAAGGGTCGTCACGCCATGGCGATTGGATATGGATCGTCAGGGTCGCTTGGGCAAGTATGGACAAAAATAAAACGCAGAATACTCCTAAACAACGGCGTTTCATATCCAAAGCTCCTTATAACACAAACACTCTGTATAAAACTATCTCGAAAAAAAAGAAATAGCAGTGTTTAGAGGATTTTGGAAGGATTTTTCGTTGAGTCTGGCTCTACAAATTAGTGTAAACAATATTGAAATCAATATAAAAAAAGCCCCCCACGAGGTTTACCTCATGGGGGGCGTGAATCCAGCGGCGCCCTACTCTCCCGGGCCCGGAGGCCAGGTACCATCGGCGAA